>JAIEFH010000119.1 GCA_029067025.1 Oscillospiraceae bacterium
AAAAGCAATATTTTATTCCGCCGCGCTGGACGTCTCCCCACCGCCCGAAGATGCCTCGGCCTTGGAAACGCCGGGGGCCTCCCCGCTGTCGCCGGACGCCTCGGTGCGGCCGCCGTTGCGATCCTCGTCGTCCAGCACGCTCTCTTCATCCTCCGGGTCGGGATTCTCCCGGCGCATGGCCATGGCCAGTTTGTAGCCCTCCGGGTCGTTGTTCATCAGGTATTCCAAATCCTCCGGCGGCACACGGTTGCCCTTCATGATGGACGCGGCGATTTTCAGGCATTTATCCTGGACGTCCAGCGCTTTTTCCAGAAGATCCAGCTCGCTGCTGCCGCTCTGCTTTTGGGCCGCGCGGCGCTGTTCCTCCGCCTGCCGGAGCCGGTTTTGCTCCTCAAAAAATGCCAGCGCCTGCCGGGACAAGGTCAGCTTGTCGGCGCTCTCCTGCTGTTGGGCGGGCTTGGCCTGAGCCTTGGCGGGGGCGTCCAAGGTGTCCGCCTTTTTCGCCATGGCCTTGGAAAGTTGTTCATTCCGCCGCATTTCCCGTGTGGCGCGCAATTCCATGTTGACCGCTCCTTTCCTTCCCATTACTATATGGAATATATCGGAAGGATTTGCGGTTTTGTTAAGGCTGGGGCGTGCGGCAAAAAATTTTTTGCCCCCTGTCAGGATTTGCCCCTCTCGTTCGTATTGTCAGTGAAGGCGCCTTTGAAGGAGAGAACCACATGAAATTAGACCAACAGGAGGCCCGGCGGCTGGTAGACACCTACTCCGACCTGATCCTGCGGCTGAGTTATACCTATTTGAAATCCACCCAGGACGGCGAGGACATCTGCCAGACGGTGCTGCTCAAGCTGCTGACAGGGGACGAGGTCTTTGACAGCCCCGAGCACGAAAAGGCGTGGGTCATCCGCACGGCCATCAACGCCTGCAAGGACGAGCTGCGCGCCTTCCGGCGCAGGGCCGTGCCTCTGGAGGACGTCCCAGAGGCGGCGGCCCAGTCGACGCTCCAATCGGACGTGTTGGACGCGGTGATGGAGCTGCCGGGGAAATACCGGGAGGCGATTTACCTCTTTTATTACGAGGGGTATTCGGTCAAAGAGATCGCCGCCCTGACGGGGCGGAGCGAGGCGGCGGTGTCCGCCCACCTGAGCCGGGGCAGGAAAAAATTACGGGCCATGTTAGGAGGCAGGGAATATGAAGCGACTTGAACAGGACTACCGGGACGCGCTGGACGGCCTGCAGTTTTCGGATGAAGCAAAGGAGCGTATGATGAAAAATATAACAGAGCAAAAAGAGCAAACCCCTGTGAAGCGCCGGGGCGTCCGCCCCCTGCGGGCAGGACTGATCGCGGCGGCATTGGCGGTGGGCTGTGTGCTGTCCATCGCGGCGGGTTTGCCCGCCCAGGTGTACAATTTCGTAAGCGGCGGTTCGGTGGCAGTCACGTTTGCGGGTGACGATGTGATTGACAAATCAACTGATGAAACGTCCGATGAATTGAGCGAGCCTATCGTTTTGGAGGACGGGAAGCTGTGGTTTGTCAATGGCGAGGAGCGCACCGATCTGACCGGCCTCATTGACGGAGATACGCCCTATATTTATGAGCGCACCGATCCCGCGACCGGGAACAAGGGTTATGTGATCCTGGGCGGCACTGTGGACGATTTCGGCTGGGCGGAATTCGTCCAACTGGATAACGGCGATTTGGACTACTCGCGTCTGATGGGCAATGGCAGCTTCGACTGCTTCGCGACGCTGGACGGCAAACGAATCCGTATGAGTGACATCCCTGAGGACCAGATGGAGCGGCTCAACATCACGTTTGAAACTGTTTACCGTCCCTGGCTGCAAGCGGCGCTGGATCAGTTGGGCTTGGATGATTAAGGCGTCAGGGCGGGATCCAAGTGTAGGAGGCCCGGAGCAAGCGCTCCGGGCCTCCTTTTTTATACCATTTTCACCGTCCCGGAGGACACGATATGCGCTTTTCCGTCGTCCCCGTCCACCAGCAGGGCGAAATTGTCATCCACCCCGGCGGCGGTCCCGGTTTGGAGCGTCCCCTCGCCGTCGAAGCTGACCCGCCCACGGGTGATGCAGTGGGCGCGGTAGCGCTCCAGATAGTCCGCCCGCTTGGCTGGGAAATCCCGGTTCAATTGATCCAGCGCCTCCAGCAGGCACACGGCCAGGTGGTTGCGCTCCACGGGGTAGCCCTCAATGGCCAGGGAGGTGGCCACCCCCTCCAGCCCCTGGTCATGGAAGGTGGCGGCGGTCTGGTTCATGTTGACCCCCATGCCAACGACCACGTAGTCCGGCTCGCCGCTCTCCGCCAGCAGGGCGAACTCGGTGAGGATGCCGCACAGCTTTTTTCCGTTGAGATAGAGGTCGTTGAGCCACTTGATGTCCACCGGGGCCCCGCTGGCCCTGGCCACGCCCTCCCGGGCGGCCACCGCCACCCAGCCGGTCAGGGTGAGCAGGTCGCTTAAACCCACATGGGGCCGGATGAGCACCGACAGGTACAGTCCGTCCCCCCGGGGGGACTGGAAGGAGCGCCCGTGGGTGCCGCGGCCCCCGCTCTGCTCCTCCGCCAGCAGGGCGGAGCCTGTGGGGATGGAGTGGGCCATGGCCTTCAGCCGGGTGTTGGTGGAGTCCACAATGGGCTCCACTTGTACCTTCCCGGCAAAGAGGTTGTCTTTGTCCAATCGCGCGGAGATGTAGGGGGCGGACAGGGCAGGGGGTGGCCCCGCCAGCCGGTAGCCCTTCCGGGTGGATGACTCAATGGGCCAGTCCGCCTGACGCAGCGCCTCAATCTCTTTCCACACCGCCGCCCGGGTGACCCCCAGGGCGCGGCTCATCTCCTCGCCGGAGATGTGGCCCTCGGCCTGGGCCAGCAGGGCGGCTACTTGTTCTCGTTCCATACCGTAGCGCCCCTAATCCTGCTCCGAGCCGTCCACCAGGCGGAAGGAAATTTCCAGTTCCTGGCCGCCGCGCAGGACGGTGCAGGTCAGCTCCCCGTCCACGCCGGTGCGGTAGAGCACCCTTCTCAGCTCCACCAGGGAGGTGACGGGGGAACCGTTGGCGGACAGGATGAGGTCGTTTTTCTTCAGTCCCGCTGCCCGGGCGGCTTCGCCGGTCACGTCGGACACCTGAATGCCCTGCCGCCCGTCCACGGTGGCGGCGAAGCAGAGGATGCCCATGGTGGGCCGCCAGCTCTCGCCGGTGGCCAGAATGTGGTTGACAAAGGGAATGGCGTCGCTCATAGGGATGGCGAGCCCCATCCCTTCCAGCACCACGGCGTCGTCGATGGCCTCGCCGTCCTCCCGAACCACGCCGGTGATCTTGGCGCAGGTAATGCCCACCACCTGGCCGGATTCGTTGAGCAGCGCGCCGCCGGAGTTGCCGGGGTTCAGCACGGCGTCGGTCTGGATGAGGCCCAGTGCGCCGCCCGACTCGTCCTCGTCCCGGTTCAGGGCGGACACGATGCCCACCGACATGGAGCCCAGCAGATAGCCCATGGGGTTGCCTATGGCGTACACCCAGTCGCCCACCATCAGCTTGTCGGAGTCGCCCAGCTGGGCGGGGGTGAGCTTGGCGCCGTCCGGGTCGAACTTCAGCACGGCGATGTCAAATTCCTCGTCAAAGCCGATGACCAGGGCGTCATAGGCGTCATTGGTGTCGGAGAGCAGCCGGAGCTGGATGCTGACGGCCTCGTCGATGATGTGGTAGTTGGTGAGCACATAGCCGGAGGCGGTGACGATGACCCCGGTGCCCATGCTGTATCCCTGGGTTCGCCTGGGGCCCTCTGGCTTATGGGCGGCCTCTATTACCACAAGGCTGGGCAGCGCCTCCTGATAGATCTGCTTGGGAGACAGGGCGGCCCCGGCGGGCTGGACGGACAGGGAGACGGACGGGTCGGGCTTGCCCCAGGGCAGATCGTCCGAAGTCCAATCGGATTTGGCGGGCGCCGATTGGCTGACCCGCGGAGAGGGGTCCCTAGCGGGGCGATCCTGAGCGGGGCGATCCTGTTCAGTCTCGGCGATAAGGGCGGCGATGCGGCTCACCGCCCAAAAGCTGATGCCGCCCAGCATGGACAGGCACAGCAGAATGCACACAATGGACACCAGCCAGCGGCGGATGCTGCGCTTGGGCTTCCGCCTGGGCGGGCGGGATTGGGGGG
>JAIEFH010000012.1 GCA_029067025.1 Oscillospiraceae bacterium
ACGCCACCGAGTGGCTGGAGGGCTATCTGGAGCGCTTCAAGGGCACCGTGCTGGCCATCTCCCACGACCGCTGGTTCCTCGATAAAGTGGTCAAGCGGGTCGCTGAAATTGAGGACGGCAAGGCGGAGCTGTACTCCGGCAACTACTCCTTCTATGTGGAGGAAAAGGAGCGGCGCTACCAGGAACGCTTGAAGCAGTACGAGAAAGAGCAGGCAAAAATCAGCCAGCTGGAGGCCGCGGCGGAGCAAATGCGCCTGTGGGCCTTCAAGGGCAACGACAAGCAGTACAAGCGGGCCATCAACATGGAGCGCCGCATTGAGCGTATGCGCACCACCGACAAGCCCACCAAGGAACGCAAGCTGGCCACCCGGTTCGGCGAGCGGGAGTTCCACGGGGACGAGGCCATGGTGGTCACAGAACTGAAAAAATCCTTCGGTGAGCGCACCCTGTTTGAGCATATCAATTTGGAGGTTACCGGCGGGGAGCGCATCGCCCTGCTGGGCGACAACGGCACCGGCAAATCCACCTTCATCAAGCTCGTCATGGAGGAGGAAACGCCGGATTCCGGTTCCATCTATCTGGGGCCGTCCATCCGCATCGGCTACCTGCCCCAGATCATCCATTTTGACCGGCCCGACCGCAACCTGGTGGACACTATGCTGTACGCACAGAACTGCTCCACCCAGGAAGCCCGGGACCGGCTGGCCTCCTTCAAGTTCCGGGGGGAGGACGTGTTCAAGCAGGTGTCCGCCCTGTCCGGCGGGGAGCAGTCCCGGCTGCGTTTGTGTATGCTGATGGACAGCCGGATCAATCTGCTCATTTTGGACGAACCCACCAACCACCTGGACATCGACTCCCGGGAGTGGATCGAGGAAGCGGTGGAGGAGTACGGCGGCAACCTGCTGTTCGTCTCCCATGACCGCTACTTTATCGAGAAGTTCGCCACCCGGGTGTGGATGCTGGAAAACGGGCAAATCACCGACTTCCACGGCACCTACAGCGAGTTCCGGGCCTTCCGGGAGCGGCAGGAGCAGCTCAAAAACGCCAAGTCCAGCCCTGTAGAACCCGAAAAGCCCAAAGAGGACAAGCCCCGCCGCCCCGGCGGCACCAAGGAGCTGGAAAAGCAGGTTCGCGCCGCCGAGCGGGCGGTAGAAAAGGCGGAGGTACGCCTGGACGAGCTGGCCCAGGAGGCGGAGGACGCCGCGTCGGACTACCTGAAGCTCCAGGACGTGTACAAGGAGCGGGAAGCGCTGGAGGACGAGCTGGCCCATCTCTATGCGGAGTGGGAGCGGCTGGCGGCGGAGTTAGAGGAAGCAAAGGGGTCGTAAATTGTCAAAAACAACCACGGCGACAGGGGGCTCAGCCCGCAGAACAAAGAAA
>JAIEFH010000120.1 GCA_029067025.1 Oscillospiraceae bacterium
CCCCCACAGCCCCCTCAGTACTCCCAGCAGGTGCCTCCGCAGCAGGTTCCCCCGCAGTTCTCCCAACAGACGCCCCGGCAGCCGTCTGAAATGGAGCAAAAGGCAAAGGCGGCCGCCTCGGGGCTGTGGAGCTACCTGAAGTCCTATTTCGCCTCCCCCGCCCAGGCCGTCCAAAACTCTCTGGCGCAGCAGGACATGATGGTCAGCATCCTCCTCACCGTCATCCGGGTCCTGGCGCTCGGGCTGGCCATATTCGGCGTATTGAATCGGGTGTGCGGCACCGCCGCCTCCGCAATCAACTCGTATTCCTCCGGCTATTCCTACGGCTATTCCCGCGGCGAGGCCGTCAAGATCAGCGCACCCCTCTTTGAGAGCCTGCTGTACGGCGCGCTGATCGCGGCCATCGGCATGGGCCTGTACATCCTGGTGGTCTTTGCCGCCGCCAAGGTCCAGAAGAGCACCCTCTCCCTGGGCGGCGCGTGGCAGGTCAGCGCCAATAACGGCGTGCTGACCACCGCCCTGCTCCTGCTGGCGTTCCTGCTGTCCTTCGCGTCCATCCCCATGGCGCTGGCGTTCATCGCCCTGGCGGTGCTGTCCTCCATCATCTTCGGCGCTCTCTCCGTCCAGTACGCCTGCCCCGGCTCCGATTCCGGCCTGTGCTGGCTGGTCTATTTCATTGGCGCCGCCTTGGTTCTTTTCATCGGCTATAAGTTCTTCCCCACCCTGCTGTTGAAGGCGGCGGGCGGCATCAAGCTGACCTCCGGAACCGAATCCGTGACCCTCGGCGCCATGCTGGACGAGGCGGCCAAGAACTTTAAACAAGCGTTCAGCGGCAGCTCCTTCACTGAGATTATCGAGAGCATATTCAGCAGCGCCTGGTACTACTAAGCAACGGCTTATCCAAAGCAAAAAGCCCGCCTCCCCTGTCAGGGGGAGGCGGGTTTCTTTATTTTACATCATCTTCACGGTGAAGAACACCGCCTGGGCAAACAGCCAGGCCGCCAAAACATACAACAGATAGTGGCTCATGGACACGCCCAGAATCAGGGCCAGCACCATGGCCAGCGCCGCGACGCCGCAGGTGATCCACGTCATCATATAGTTGGAGCTGGGCGGAAGCACCTGAACGCGCCCCAGCTTTCCGTCGTTGTTCCGCAGCACAAAGGCCAGCGCCGCAGCGGCCGCCAGGATCACCCAGCCCCCGATGAAGCAGGCCATGGTGACGCGGGGGCGAACCAGGTAATACCTTCCATAGAGCCAGACAGCCATCAAAGCGCCGCTGGTGAAAACAGCGTTATAAAAGAAGGGACGCTGATAGAGGAAAAAGATGACAATCAGCACCGCCGCCCCCGCGGGCAGCATCAGGAGGATCTTCACACCCTCGGCCCACATAAAACGGCTGAGCATAGACACCAGCCACAGGCCGGCCGCGGCCGCGGTGATGGCCACGGGGAGCGTCAGCCGCCTGCCCATCCGATAGTTCAGCACCGCCCAGACGATCCCGCCCACCATCAGGACGGCTCCCGCTATGCAGTATACCTTGAAGAAGTCCAGCAGCATTTTGGCGGGAATCCCGCCCCATTTCATGTCCACGAATACCTTTTTCAGCAGCAGCAGAAGCAGCTCCACCCCCACCGCGCCGGCCAGCCAGAGGAGCATCCGATTGAATATCCTATCGTCCTCGCTCTGGCGCCGGGCCCGTTTACCCTTTTCTAACATGTTTCATTCAGTCCTTTATCTGTGATCTATCGCTGCCGGCCCGACCGGAACTTGTCCGGTGGCCGCTCTCTTTTCCCTGTGTCATCGTATGCGGGACGGCTTGTCCTGACATAGAACAGATAATAGTATAGCAGAAACTTCCCCGCATTGCAACAACAAAAATCGCCGGGCCCCTCACTTTTCCCCTTCCGCGCGGGGCAAAAAGCTGGTATACTATTGGATAAGGAGCCGGCTGCGCTCCCTTGCCAAAAAATCCCCAAATCGGAAAGGAGTTTTTGATATGACTGACCAAGCCCTGGTGGATCTGGCCTTCACCATGCTGGAGCGCTCCTATGTGCCCTACTCCCACTTCCCTGTGGGCGCGGCCCTGCTGTGCCCCGACGGCACGGTGTTCACTGGCTGCAACGTGGAAAACGCCGCCTACGGCTCGTGCATCTGCGCGGAGCGCACCGCCCTGGTGAAAGCCGTCAGCGAGGGGCACAGGGAGTTTACCACCCTGGCCGTGGTGGGGAAGAGCTCCGACTATTGCTGGCCCTGCGGCTCCTGCCGCCAGATGCTGTATGAGTTCGCCCCCGACCTCACCGTGCTGGTGGCCCGGGGGGATGGGGAGTATGTGAAACTCCCCTTGAAGGAGCTGCTGCCTTATGGCTTCGGCCCCAGCTCGCTGAACTGAACGGGAAAACCGAAGGGCCTCCGTGGACACGGAGGCCCTTCGCCGTTTACAGGAAACGCTTCATTTCCTCAATGTTGGCCTGCTCGGTCTTGAGCAGTTTGTCCGCCAGGCGGCGCACGCCGTCGTCCTTCACATTGCAGTCCCGGATGGTGCGCAGGCTCTTGGTCACCCCCATGGTGGAGCCCTGGATCATCATCTCCGCAATGTTGGAGGCGGAGCGATCCGTCATGGCTTTCATGGTGCTCATCATTTCAGAGGAAGCTTTTGCCACGGGGCCCAGCCCTTTGGGTGGCTCCCCCCGGGCCTGGAGCATGGATCCGGCGGCGCTTTGCAGCTTCGCATACTCGGTTAGCTGGCTGTTCAGGGCGGACACCAGTTTGGGCTCTTCGGTGTACTTCAGCACCGACTGAATGCCCTCCTGGCCCATTTCGGCCGTCTGGTAGATGTGATTGAGCAGTTGGTTTTCGCTGAGCATTGTGATCACCTCAGCGTTAGTATGCCCGGAACACCGCGGGAAAACCGCTCAAATCATTTATCCAAATTGGATGGGAGCCTTGGGGGTGTTCTTCTTCCGGGCGCTGGTCTTGCCCTCCTCGTGGATCTCGCCGGCGGCCACAAGGGAGCGCTTGGTCAGCGCCGGGCCCACCAACTCGTACACCAGCACGGAGAACAGCACCACATTGCGCACCACCGCGCCGTCCGCCAGCTGCTGGGCGGTGAGGGCCATGCCCAGCGCCACGCCCGCCTGGGGCAGCAGGGTGATGCCCAAATGTTTTTTGATGCTTTCGCTGCACCCGGTGAGGGCGCAGCTTCCATAGGAGCCCAGGTATTTACCCAGGGAGCGGAAGATGATATAAATCACACCGATGAGCAGCACCAGGGGGTTGGCCAGGATCTTCAGATCCAGCTCCGCGCCGGACAGCACGAAAAACAGCACAAACAGCGGGGTGGTCCAGCCGTCCACACGGGCCATCAGCTCCTCGGAGAAGTCGCAGATGTTGCAGAAGATGGTGCCGGTCATCATGCACACCAGCAGCAGGCTGAAGCCGAAGTGGATGCCGCCCGCCTCAAACTCCACCATGGACAGCCCCACGGTGAGCAGCACAAAGCCGATGGAGATGGACAGGCGCTTGCTGCGGGAGTGGAAGTACTTCTCCACCCGGTACAGTACCCAGCCCGCCAGACAGCCCAGCACCAGGGAAAGCGCGATCTCGATCACCGGCTCCACCAGTACGGTGACGATGTTGATGGAACCGCTCTCCAGCGCCGCGGCCACGCCGAAGGAGGCGGAGAACAGCACCAGACCCACCGCGTCGTCGATGGCCACCACCAGCAGCAGCAGGCGGGTCAGCGGGCCGTCCGCCTTGTACTGCCGCACCACCATCAGGGTGGCGGCGGGCGCGGTGGCGGCGGCGATGGCGCCCAGGGTAATGGCGGAGGAGATGGAGATGAAGTCGGGGTTAATGAAGTGCAGCGCCACCAGGGCCACGTCCACCAGGGCGGTGGTAATCACGGCTTGGAGAATACCCACCGTGATGGCCTGTTTCCCCATGCTCTTCAACTGCTCCAGGCGGAACTCATTGCCGATGGTGAACGCGATGAAGCCCAGCGCCACCTGGGAGATAATATCCAAGCTGGCCACCGCCTCGGCGGTGGTGAAGCCCAGGGGGGTCAGCTGAAGCGCGCCCAGGCAGTAGGGGCCCAGCAGCAGCCCCGCCACCAGGTAGGCCGTGACGGCGGGGAGATTGAGCAGCTTGGCCAAACGGGACATCAGCAGCCCGCCTACCATGGAGAAGGAGAGCTGGATCAGAATAGTTTCCATAAAAGACACCTCAATTATGCTAAAAAAAGTGCGAACCCGTATCTGCGCCAACGGGCCCGCGTGGCTTTTGAGCGGTACACACTATAGCACCTTAAAACGCAAAACGCAAGGCGGGATTGAGAAAAAAATAACGAAAATCCGACCCTCTTCCCGGTCTGATTTTGGAAGGGTCCGGCCGGAACCCTTCCAAGCGCCGTCCCTGCGACGGATTTTCTTCCCAATCATCAAAAGATTTCTCCCGGCAAAACACCTTGCTGTCTATGGGCGGGCATGATATAATAATATGCTTATTCCCATCGGATATTTGTCCAAAAACAGGGTTGACATATTAAAACGTTCGTTCTATGATAAGAACAGGCTGTTGACTTGCTTCAGGAGGTGCGCTATGCCAAAATTTGAAGTCGTATCGGAATACACCCCCAGCGGCGACCAGCCGGAGGCCATCGCCGCCCTGGCGGCGGGCATTGAGAACGGTCTGGACGAGCAGACTCTGCTGGGCGTCACCGGCTCGGGCAAGACCTACACTATGGCCAAGGTCATCGAGGCCGTCCAGCGGCCCACCCTGGTGCTGGCCCACAACAAGACCCTGGCCGCACAGCTTTGCGCCGAGTTCCGGGAGTTCTTTCCCAACAACGCGGTGGAGTATTTTGTGTCCTACTACGACTACTACCAGCCCGAGGCGTATATCCCCCACACCGACACCTTCATCGAAAAGGACTCCTCCATCAACGAGGAGATCGACCGGCTACGGCTGTCCGCCACTGCGTCCCTGCTGGAGCGGCGGGACGTGATCGTGGTGTCCTCCGTGTCCTGCATCTACGGTCTGGGCGAGCCGGAGGACTACGGCAAGATGATGGTGGCCCTGCGGGTGGGGGCGGTCATCAAAATCGAGGCGCTGCTGAAAAAGCTGGTGGCCATCCGCTACG
>JAIEFH010000121.1 GCA_029067025.1 Oscillospiraceae bacterium
GCGGGGAAAGGCAGTGGGCGGCCTTATGATTCAAGAAAGAGAGGGAGGAGTTGTCACTATTTATGACATAAATAAAATATCATTTTAGTGGAGGAATGTAGTGGACAGATTTTAAAATATTGTTGAACAATTTGTAAAGAGTCAGAGCAGAGTGATGAAGTCGCTATTGGCATAGCCTTCGGCACCATCGAAGGACACCAGATACCAGCCCTGCCATTGGTTCAAGATGGTCAACCGTGCGCCGTCATAGGCTTTGGCAATGACAGGGGCGGACGTGGATGGCCTTGCGCGAATGTTCAGGTAGCCCCAGTCGACATCGACTACTCCCTGACGGGGGGCTGTGGGCGTTAAAAAGGGTATATTGAAATATTCGGTGAGAGCCAGCACGATGGCTCTGGCAGCCTCGGCCAGATGACCTTTGATCCAGGTGGCATCATCCTCATTGTCGTGGTAGCCCAGTTCGATGAACACCGATGGGGCCCGGGGCTGACGCACCTCGCCGATGGAGGTGGAAGCCTCCGCCCGCACTCGGTTGGGAAGGGGGTAGATGGCCTTGAGATTTTCCGCCACGAGCTCCGCTGCCCGCTTGCCGTTGGTGCTGCCAGGGTAATAGAACACGATGATCCCCCGGGTTTTGCCGTAGTTGCTGGGAGCGGAGGCGTTGGAGTGCAGTGCCAGATGGAGATCGTAAGTACCGGCGTTGGACGCGCGGATAGAGGACGCGGCGGTCATATCTGGAGTGTTTCGAGTGTATTGAATGCCTGACGCGTCGAGATAGGGAATCATGGCATCGGCCAGGCGATTCATCCATTCCTCTTCGCTGCCGCCATTGACATACATGTTGGATTCTTGAGTTGATGGTGAAAGATATATAATTGGCATAAAGAAACCCTCCTTTGGTTCATCCTATGCACTGGGCCAGGATTTGACAAAGGAGAGCTTACCTTACTTTAGACGCTGAGCCAGCACAGAAAACTGCGCCAACCCTAACCGTTCGCCCCGCACGGTCTCGGAAAGACCGCAGTCGAGGAGAATCTGCCGCAATTCATCTTTGGAGAGGCGCCTGCCATAGGCCGAGGACAGAGCATTGAGCAGAGTCTTACGCCGTTGGGCAAAAGCGGCATTTATCACGGAAAAGATAGCATCCCGGTCACCTTCTATCGGAGGAGTGGGATGGGGAATCAATTGAACCACGGCGGAAGTGACCTTTGGAACAGGGAGGAAGCAGTCCGGCGGCACTTCAAACAGCAGTTCACAATGGGCATAGTATTGACAGAACAGCGAGAAGGCCCCGCAGTCTGAGTCACCGGGAGCGGCACAGATCCGCCGGGCTACCTCCCGCTGGATCATCACAGTGATAGATCGGAAGCGGCCGCACTCCAGCAGTCGGGTGAGTACCGGTGTGGTAATATTGTAGGGAAGATTGGCGCAGGCTTTTGGTGTAAAGTTAAAAAACTTGTCATCAATGAGGGCGTTGAAATCCAGCTTTAGAACATCACCGGGGATGATTTCTACATTAGAACAGTCAGCCAGTGTTTCGTCTAAAATGGGCAGGAGGGAGGTATCCAGTTCAACGGCGGCAACTTTGCCAGCTTGGCGGGCCAGGTGCTGTGTGAGGGATCCGATGCCCGGGCCGATCTCCAGAACGGCGCAGGTCTCATCCAACCCGGCAGCGGCGGCGATGTTCTGGGGCACCCAGTCGGCGATGAGGAAGTTCTGCCCCATGGACTTGGAAAAATGAAAGCCATGGCGGGCCAGCAGGACCTTTACTTCACGGATGTCGGTAAGGTTCATGGTTTCCTCCAATTACCAGGTGATGTCATTTGGCCAAGCGGAGATAAAACCAGCCGTCATACTCCTGCCTGTCCACCAAATTCAGCTGAGCGTCTTGGCAGAGACGGAAAAAATGATCCGCGTTCTGGGCCGCGTCCTCCTTCACAATACCATAGGTGGTATGAACAGGAATACCAGCGGCGTCAACGTCCAGCTCCATCAGAAAGGGTTCGGGGAAAGCAGAGCTGATTTCCGCGTCCCAGATGTGAAGCGTGCCGCCCGGGCGCAGTACCCGGGCCGCTTGTGCAATGGCCTGTGCCTGGACGGTGTGGGGCATATACATGAACGAGAAAAACGCGGTGACGTGCTGAAAAGACGAGTCCTCAAAGGTCAGGGCGGCGGCGTCCATCAGCAGCTTTTTGGGGCCGTCCGGCGCCTCGTCCAGCTCTTCCTGCCGATTATCAATGGACACCGCCTGCTGGCGGTAAATGCGCCCGATGATACCCTCTCCGCCGCCGCCCAAATCAAGGATGGGGCCGGTGAGCGCTTTCGCTAAGCTGAGGCTTGCGTGGGCCATGTTTGGAGCCTCCTCGTTAACAGCCGCTTTCCGAAGGGCAAAGGGGTTTAATAGGCCGCGATTACGCCGCCGCTGTTGGCGTAATAGGAGCTGATCCCCCGGGTGGCGGTGATGACGGCACCGGCAAATTGACAGCTCTTCTGCGCCAGCTCCCACAACTGCTGTGCACGCTCAGGGCAGAGACATTGGGAAATGTAAAGGATTTTTCCTTTATGCTTTTCGTCCGCCGCCATAATCTCCGCCAGTTTGGACAGCGCCTGTTTGATGGACAGCGCCTGCCCGTGCTTGCAGATCTCCCCCTCAGGGGTGGAGCCCATGATGAGCTTGATGCGCAGCGCGCCGGTCAGCATGGCCTGCACGCGGGTTAGACGTCCGTTTTTCCGCAGATTGTCCAGGTTTTCCAATACGAACAGAGTGTTGGTGTCAGTGATGGTCTGTTCCGCACGGGCAACCACCTGATCGAAGGGGAGGCCGGACTTGGCCAGTTGATATACCTTCTGGGCCAGCAGCACTTCACCGGCGGAGGCGGAGCAGGAGTTGAATACGTGGATGTTCCGTTCCGGCTGCTCTTCCGCGAAAAGCTGTTTTGCCTGCCAGGCGCTGTTGTGGGAGCCGCTGAGCAGGGCGGATAGGGTGACGACATAGATGTCTCCCTCCGCCTTGCGGAAGGCGTCCAGGTAGTCGCCAGGGGCGGGACAGGAGCTGGAGGATGCGTCAGGGCTCTGATCCATGGCGTAGATGAGCAGACTGGTGTCCAGATTCTGATCGTCCACGTAATCTGTGCCGCCCACATGGATGGTGAGCGGAATGGAGCGATAAACAGGATCAATCCTCATCTCAGGGGTGAAGTCGCAGCAGCTGTCGGCAATAATGGAAAAACTCATAGAAATAATCCCCTTACGTGATAATCTAAATTAGATTATACCATAGCGGGAAGGAATGTCAAGGGAGAGTGTGGCGGTTTGGCTGTTTGATCCTTTTTTCAAAAGCCTGACGGCGGGGATCATGGGTCGCCAGAGGCGACCCGAACGGTCGTTGCGCCGCAGGCGCAATGACGTGAGATGCCGGAGGCACATCTACCAGAACATTACCCCGGTACTGGAAGCCGTTCCGGCGGAGCAGGCCCTGCATAGCCTTGTTTTTCTTGTGGGTGTCCACCCGGAGCCAGCCGATACCCTGATCCAGCGCCAGCCGTTGGCACTCCGCGATGACGCGGTCAGCCAGCCCGGAGCCGCGGTACTGTTCCGCCACAGCGCAGCGGTGGAGGACGGCATAGGGCTCATCCGACGACCACTTGCCATCGGAGATGGCGGTGTAGCTTTTCTCAGGGCGGGTGGAGAGGACGAAAAAGGCGCATATCTCATCCCCACAGGTGAGGACAAAGCACTCGTTCCGCTCCAAATCTACCAGAAAATGCCGCTGTTCCGGGTAGCCGTCCTGCCACTGATCCACCCCGCAGGAGGCTAGGAAACCCTGGGCCTGGGCGGCGATAGACAGCATGGCGGGAAGGTCGCCCTCCAAAGCGGGACGGCATTCCACCGGCTGGGGCAGGGGAGGCCGGGACAGCTCCCGTTCCAGCTCCGCCAGCAGTTTCTGATCCTCTTTAGAGGATAGATCCAGCTTTTCATACAGGTCGGGCCGGCGCTCCCTGGTGCGCAGAAGGGATTGCTTACGCCGCCACCGCTCAATTTTAGCATGGTCGCCGGTGGACAGAATCTTGGGAACCTCCCGGCCGTGCCACACAGCAGGGCGGGAGTACTGGGGATACTCCAGCAGACCGTCCCAGTGGCTCTCGTTTTCAAAGCACTCGGCATCGGACAGTACACCAGGCACCAGGCGGCACACCGCGTCCGCCACCGCCATGGCGGCGATCTCCCCGCCGGTGAGCACGAAATCCCCCAAGGAAATTTCCTCGTCCACGCATTCGTCAATGAACCGCTGGTCGATTCCCTCGTAGTGGCCGCACACCAGGATCAAGTGGCTCTGTTCCCAGGCCAGCCGCCTGGCGTCCGCCTGGGTGAAGGTTTTGCCGCAGGGGGAGAGGAAGATGGTGTGGGGGCGCGTTTCATACTGTTGGCAGATGTGATCCCAGCACCGGTAGAGTGGGTCGGCCTGGAGCACCGCCCCTCGGCCCCCGCCATAGGGGTAGTCATCCACCTGATTTTGTTTGTTGGTGGTGTAATCCCGGATCTGGTGGGTGTCGATGCGCAGAATGTCCCGCTCCTGAGCTCGGCCCAGGATGGATTCGGACAGTACGTCGCCCACCGTGTCGGGAAATAAAGTCATAATATCAATGCGGTACATGGCTACATACCCTCGATCAGGCGTACTTTAATATAGCCGTCCGCGATGTTGGTTTCCAGGATGAATTCCGGCACGGCGGGGATCATGATCTCCCGCTGTCCATCCACCACATAGACCTGCTGGACGGAGGGGGAGAGCACCTCACGCAGTACGCCCAGCTTTTGACCGGACTCGTCCACCACCGGCAAGCCGATGATGTCCGCCAAAAAGAAGGAGCCCTCCGGCAGCTTGGCGTCCGTCCGGCGGATCTGAACGGTTTTACCCTTGAGGAGCATCGCCTGTTCCACCGTGTCTACGCCGTCCAGCTTGGCAATGACGCTGCCCTTGTGCACCCGGCTGGACATGACGCGGATGGGGATTCCGTCCGCGTAGAGGGTGGAAAACCTACGCAAAAACTCCGGGCTGTCCGCCCAGGGGACGATGCGCACCTCGCCGTGGATGCCATGGGTGTTGACGATCTGGCCGCAGTCGAGAAATTCATTCATGGAAATACCACTCCTCAGCGTGAACGGATATGTAGAGATTGATTCGTTTCAGGCGTTCCGGCGCCGCTCCATGGCGGATTTGAGGCGGGCCAGGGTGTCCGCCAGCACCTTGCGGCCGCAGGCCAGATTGATGCGCTGGAACCCGTCCCCGGCAGAGCCAAAGATAAAGCCGTCGTTCAGGTACAGTTGGGCCTCCGAGCGAAGGAACTCGCCCAGGGCATGGCCGTCCATGCCGAAGCCGCGGCAGTCGAACCAGCCCAGGTAGGTGCCTTCCAAATCGGCCACCCACACCTCCGGGAAGTTTTGAGCCATGAACTCCTTTAAATAAAGATAGTTGCCCCATATGTGTTCGTTAAGCTGATCCACCCAGTTGGCGCACTGGGTGTAGCCGGTCTCCAGCGCCCGTATTCCGAAGATACTGAAGGAGTTGCAGCCGGACAGGGACACTTGGTGTTCCAGCTTTTCCCGCAGTCCGGCGTTGGGCACCAGGATATTGGCCACGCACAGCCCCGCCAGCGAAAAGGTTTTGCTGGCGGCGGTGCACACCACGCAGTGGTCGGCGTAGTCCGGCCCCAGGGTGGCATAGCTGGTGTGGCGGTATCCGGGCATGATGAGGTCAAAGTGGATCTCATCACTGATTACCAGCACATTATGCTTCAGGCAGATGTCGCCCATGCGGCGCAACTCGTCCTCCGTCCACACCCGGCCTATCGGGTTGTGAGGACTGCAAAGGATAAACGCTTTACATTTCTTGGCCTTTTCCTCAAAATCCGCGAAGTCCACCTGATAACGGCCATCCTCCAGCTTCAGGGGGCTTTCCACCACGCGGCGTCCGTTTTCTTCCACCGCGTGATAGAAGGGAGGGTACACCGGGGTGAGCAGCAGCACGCCGTTATCGGGATCGGTGTAGGCGCGGACGGCAGCGTACAGCGCTTGAACCACGCCGTTGGTCTGGACGATCCAGTCGGACTGGATGTCCCAGTTGTGGCGGGTGGACATCCAGTGCTTGACGGCGGCGGCGTACCGCTCGCCCCAGTGGGTATAGCCCCACATTCCAAACTCGGCGGTCTTCCTCAGCTCGTCAATGATCTGAGGCGGGGAGAGCAGCTCCATGTCCGCCACCGACAGGGGCACCACGCCCTCGGCGGGGTTGGGGCCCATGGCGTCCCACTTGGCGGCCTCCATGTTCACGCGGGCGGGGGCAGTTTCAAAATTGTAGTTCATGCGCGGCACGGCTCCTCATCATGATAGTGTTGATAAAAAGCCCCGCACAGACCGTTGGCCTGTGCGGAGCTTTTTCTGGCTGGAGCTGGTAATGTGACTCGAACACACGACCTGCTGATTACGAATCAGCTGCTCTACCGACTGAGCTATACCAGCATAGTGTGACCCACAGCGAAGGTTATTGTAGCACAAGCTCTTGGGCCACGTCAAGAGCGGAGGAGAAAAATATCTGTGAAAATGCCTTATTATCGGGCGGAAGAGAGGGAGAAGATGGGAAATCCCGGCATTGCATTTTTTACAGCAGTGTGATAAACTGTTTTACAATAATTATCGCTTCGATGCGGGAAAGGATCCTGGACTATGATTGACAGCTGGAATATCACCATCCCTGAATTGACTGGGGACGAACCCCGTCGGGCCTATATTTATCTTCCCGACTCCTGGGAGATGGATCCCGACCTGCGTTACCCCGTACTCTATATGTTCGACGGGCACAACGTATTCTTTGACGAGGACGCAACCTACGGCAAGAGCTGGGGGCTGGGCGAGTACCTGGACGCCACCGAGACCCAGATCATCGTGGCCGCTGTGGAGTGCAACCACCATCCGGACAACGGGCGGCTGAGCGAATACTCTCCCTGGTCGTTTTACACCGGCGGCTTTGGCCGGGTGGCAGGGCGGGGGAGAACCACCATGGAGTGGCTGGTCCACGCCTTCAAGCCGGAAATCGACCGGGAATTCCCCACACTTCCGGGCCGGGAGGACACCTTCATCGCGGGCAGCTCCATGGGCGGGCTCATGAGCCTGTACGCCCTGCTGGAGTACAACCGATATTTCTCCCGAGCGGCAGCGCTGTCCCCGTCCCTGTGGGTGGCTCCGGGAAAGGTTGATGCCCTCATCCGCACGGCGCGGGTGAACCCAAACACGGTGCTGTACATGGATTATGGTTCCCGGGAGCTGTCCAACCACGCCCAGACCTTCAAGCTACTGGGCCGGACGGCGGCGGCGCTGCTGGACAAGCGCGTTCTGCTGGACTTCCGCATGGTGCCCGGCGGCGACCACAGCGAGGCCAGCTGGGAACGGCAGATTCCGTTTTTCATGAGAACCCTGCTTTACGGGCGGGAAGATTAAAGATCGCGTCCCGCTCTATGGGTGGGAGGATTAACAAAAGCTAAGGAGAGAGCCGAATGGAGACACAGTATTTTAAGAATTACAGCCCTGCTCTGGGCCGGGACATGGAGTGCAAGGTGTACGGCCATGCGGGCCGTCCTGTGCTGTTCATCCCCTGCCAGGATGGGCGGTTCTTTGACTTCGAGAATTTTCACATGACCGACGCCTGGGCTCCCTGGATCGAGTCCGGCCAGGTCATGGTATTTTCCATCGACACCATGGACGGGGAGAGCTGGTCGAACAAGGGGGGCGACCCATACTGGCGCATCCGCCGGTACGAGCAGTGGATCGCCTATATCACCGATGAGATGGTGCCCTTCATGCGGGCCATGGTGAACGAGCGCAACGGCTGGACAGGTGAGGCCGGGGTGCTGGTGTTCGGGGCGAGCCTGGGCGCCACCCACGCCGCCAACCTGTTCTTCCGCCGCCCCGATCTGTTTGACCGCGTGCTGGCCCTCAGCGGCATCTACAGCGCGGACTACGGCTTTGACGGCTATATGGACGAAGTGGTATATCGCAACTCTCCCGTTCACTACCTGTCCGGTATGCCCAAGGATCATCCCTTTATCGACCTTTATAACCGGAAGAAGGGCGTTATCTGCGTGGGCCAGGGGCCGTGGGAGATCCCCGACACCACCCGGCAGATCGCCCACATCTGCTACGAGAAGGGCATCCACCTGTGGGTGGACTTCTGGGGCTGGGACGTGGCCCACGACTGGGACTGGTGGTATAAGCAGGTGGCCTATTTCGTGCCCTATTTGTTAGAAAACTGAACTCACTTAAAGAAGAGAGAAGGAAAAAACAATGAAAAATGTCATCTTCATTTCCCCCAATTTTCCCACCAACTACTGGCAGTTCTGCCGGGAACTGAAAAACAACGGCATGAATGTGCTGGGCATCGGCGACGCGCCCTATGACGAGCTGCGGGGCGAGCTGAAGGACAGCCTCAACGAGTACTACAAGGTGGGCAGCCTGGAGAACTACGACGAGGTGTACCGGGCTGTGGCGTTCTTTGCCTTCAAGTACGGCCGGATCGACTGGCTGGAGTCCAACAACGAGTACTGGCTGGAGCGGGACGCCCAGCTGCGCACCGACTTCCACATCACCTCCGGCTTCCAGAGCGACGACATCCCCCGCATCAAATACAAGTCCAAGATGAAGGAGTTCTATGAGAAGGCGGGCATTCCCGTGGCCCGCTATCATCTGGTGGACGATGAGAAAGGCTGCCTGGCCTTCATCAAGAAGGTGGGCTGGCCGGTGGTGGTCAAGCCGGACAACGGCGTGGGCGCCTCCGACACCCACAAGCTGTCCAGTGAGGAGGATCTGAAGCATTTCTTGGAGACGAAGCACGACGTCACCTATATCATGGAGGAGTTTATCCACGCTGAGGTCAACTCCTACGACGCCATCATCGACTCCACCGGCAAACCCATCTTTGAGACGGGCAACGTCACCCCCATGTCCATCATGGACATCGTGAACGAGGAGGATAACTCCATTTACTATATCGTCAAGGATCTGCCCGCCGACACCAAGAAGGTGGGGCGGGCCACCGTTAAGAGCTTTGGCGTCAAGAGCCGTTTCGTCCACTTCGAGTTCTTCCGCCTGACCCAGGACCAGGAGGGCATGGGCAAGAAGGGGGACGTGGTGGCGCTGGAGGTCAATATGCGCCCCTGCGGCGGGTTCAGCCCCGACATGATGAACTTCGCCAACTCCACCAACGTGTACAAGATCTGGGCGGATATGATCGCCTTTGACCGCTCCACGCTGGAGACGGGCGACCACTTCTTCTGTGCCTATGCCGGCCGCCGGGATGGCAAGGACTTCATTTTTGATCACGAGGCTGTCATGGAAAAGTATGGCGAGCAGATGAAGATGGTGGATCGTATCCCCGACGTGCTGTCCGACGCTATGGGCAACCAGATGTACGTGGCCACCTTCCGCACTAAGCGGGAGCTGGACGCGTTCTACAAGGATGTGCTGAAGGTAAACAAGAAGTAAGCCAAAGCCTCGGCAGGGTCAGGCAAGATAGGCGGCGCATGGAAATTATCCATGCGCCGCTGAACAGTTTGGGACGATATATCATTTGTCAGGGCCAAGTATCAGAAGAATTATTTCAAAGGAAAAGGTGGGTTATCAAAGCATGAGAGAGATGATTGAACAGATTTTACCTTTATGGGGAATAGAAAACGGACAATTATTGCAAATATCTCCATCAGCTTGGGTGATCGACGATTCCTATGTGATAAAAGTATATGATGACAAGAATAAATTGGAAAGAAACATAAAAGCATCGACGATATTATTGGGCTGTGGTGTTCCGGTTGCGGAGATCGTGTTTACCAAAATGGGAGAAGAATATGTCGAACGTCAAAACGCTTATTTTCTCATGTCTAAAAAGATGAAGGGAAGCAATATTTCTGATATAAAAGATACGGGAATGGCTTGGAAAAATGGGTTGTGTAATTGCGCGGCTGCACACGGCATTTATACAGTGCGAAAAAGAAATCGAACTTTGGGACAATAGCCTATTAAAGGAGATGAAAGGATGGGTGCGGGAAAATTTAGCGGATCATGAATGGCGGATTGTAGGTGAAGCGGAGTATCTAAAAGTGGTGGAGTCATTGGAGGTTGTGTATGATGATCTGCCAAAGCAGCTGATCCACAGAGATGTGCACTTTGGAAATTTTCTGTTTTTGCATGGTAATTTTGTTGGATATATTGATTTTGATTTGAGCCAAAAAAACATACGGATATTTGACATTTGCTATTTTTTAACGGGGTTGCTGGCGGAGGAAACATCGGACACACTTACAAAAGAGGACTGGCTGGAAAACGTTAAAGCGGTGATTGCGGGTTACGAAAGGATGATAAAACTTACTGAAAAGGAAAAAGAGGCCATTCCGTGGGTCATGGAATGCATTGAAATTTTGTTTTCAGCGTATTTTGTCGGCACAAAAGATATAAAACGTGCGAATGATGCATACCATGTATTCCACTTTCTACAGGAATGCGAGGACGATATGAAAGACGTGATATGATATTTTTGCATATTACTCCGTTTTCTGGTTAAACTAAGGGCACCATTGAAAAGGAGGTATTCACCTATGCCGAATTTGAGTTCCAAAGAGCTGTCCGCCCTGGAAGATCAGCTGGGTTTTGAGTGTATGCTGTGCTGCAAGTACCAGGACGCCGCCCAGGCCACCCAGGAAACTGAGCTGAAGAACACCTACAACCAGTACGCCGCCCAGCATAAGCGGAATTATGACACCCTGCTGGGCTTTTTACGCTAAGGAGGACGAACCATGAAGGACAACGAGATTATCACCGATCTGCTGCTCACCGAGAAGAAGATGAGCACCAACTACAACCTGTTCGCCTCCGAGTGCACCAACGTGCAGCTGCGGGATACCTTTGTTAATCTGCTCACCCAGGGCCACAAGACCCAGACCCAGCTCTTCGAGACGGCCAAGCAGAAGGGCTGGTACAAGGTGGAGCAGGCGCAGCCCCAGCAGATCGCCCAGGCCGAGCAGAAGTTCACCAACCAGGCACCGACAATTTCCGGCTGATGTCACGCTCGGATTGGGCCCATGACGGGGCGGCTTCCCTGCGACTCGGGCAAAACCCAGTCCCACTGCGTGAGCCGTGGGTTTTTGCCCTCGCTTCGGTCCATCCGCCCCTATGGGCCTATCCTCACGCTTCGCTGAAATCTTAAAAAAAGCTAAAGTCTGCCCCCGGCGTATGGAAACGCCGGGGGTTTTTATGTTATACTACCCTTGACCAATCTAACGGGGGGAGCAGCCATGGAAACAGCCAATATTCTCGTTGTGGAAGACGACGTGGACATCAACCGCCTGCTGTGCACTATTCTGGAGGGGGCGGGCTATACCTGCCGCGCCGCCTTCTCCGGCAGCGAAGCTCTGCTGTGGGCGGAGAAATACGATTACGACCTTATCCTGCTGGATCTGATGCTCCCTGGGGTGACGGGGGAGGAACTGATCGCCCGCATCCGCCGTGGCAGAACCATGCCCATCATCGTGGCCTCCGCCAAGGTGGGAGTATCCGACCGGGTGAACGTGCTCAAGCTGGGGGCGGACGACTTCATCCCCAAGCCCTTTGACAACGCCGAGGTGCTGGCCAGGGTAGAGGCGCAGCTGCGCCGCAGCCGCCAGTTTGCCTCCCCCAAGGCAGATATGCTGTCCGCCGGCTCCCTTGTGCTGGATAAGGACAGCCACACCGTAACCGTGAACGGCGAGGAGCTGTCCCTGACCGGCCGGGAGTTTGACATTCTGGCCCTGCTGATGGAGAATCCCCGCCGGGCTTTTTCCCGGGCCCAGATTTACGAGACCGTGTGGGGTGAGGACTTCATCGGAGACGACAATACGGTGAATGTCCATGTAAGCAATCTCCGATCCAAGCTGGCCAAAATTGACCCGGAGCGCACCTACATCAAGACCGTGTGGGGCATCGGCTTTAAGTTTAACCTTTCTTAACCTTTCCTTTCAGGAGTTTTGGCCTTTCGGCGGTATGATACGGTCAGTTCAAACAGAAAGGCGGAAACGCTATGACAGAAAACACAGCGGTAATGGCGACCTATGGCCTTCAGAAAGCCTACGGCTCCTGTAAAGCCCTGGACGGCGTGAATATGCTGGTGCGCCGGGGTGACATCTACGGGCTGGTGGGCCGCAACGGGGCGGGCAAGACCACCATCATGCGCATGATCAGCGGCCAATCCCAGCCCACCGGCGGGGAGATGGAGCTGTTCGGCGCGTCGGGCAAGAATATGCGGTCTCAGCGTGAGCGTACCGGGGCCATGATCGAGATCCCTTCCTTTTCGCCCTTCCTGTCCGCCCGGGAGAACCTGGAATACTACCGCCTCCAGCGGGGCATTCCCGGCAAGGGCGCGGTGGACGAAATGCTGGAGTTGGTGGATTTAGCAAACACGGGGAAGAAGAAATTCAAGGCATTTTCCCTGGGCATGAAGCAGCGGCTGGGGCTGGCTTTGGCGCTGATGAACCATCCGGACTTCCTTATCTTAGATGAACCCATCAATGGCCTGGATCCGGAAGGGGTGGCGGAGTTCCGGCAGATTCTGCGCCGGCTCAACCAGGAGCGGCAGACCACGATCCTGATCTCCAGCCACATCCTGTCCGAGCTGTCCAGCATCGCCACCCGGTACGGCTTTATGGAGCAGGGAAAGATCATTGAGGAGATTTCCGCTGAGGCTCTCCACGACAAATGCCGCACCTGCCTACGGCTGGAGGTGGACGACGCGGCCAAGGCCGCCGCCGTTCTCCAGACCCAGTTGGGCACCGACAAGTTCGAGGTACTCCCTGGCAACGTGGTTCAGCTCTACGACTGCCTGGACGATCCCAAGCGGGCGTCCTACGCCCTGGCTCAGAACGGCGTGGCCCTGCTGGCCATGGAGCAGAAGGGCGCGGACCTGGAGGCCTATTTCCTGAACCTGATTGGGGGTGGGCGCAATGTTTAACTACATCCGTGCCGAATTCTATAAGCTGGTGCGCCGCAAATACACCTACATCGCCCTGGGGGTCTTTCTGGCGCTGGAGGGGCTGCTGGTGGCGTGCTATGCCTTCCACAACGCCCACTCCTATGCCACCCCCTTCGGCGGGGCAATTCCCATTGTCGTGGAGATGGGTGCTGTCGGTTTCTGTATCTGCCTGCTCACCGCGGACATCGTGTTCGCGGGGCAGTACAAGAACTCCACGCTGAAAAATGAAGTGTCCTTCGGTCTGAGCCGCACCCAGATTTATTTGGGCAAGCTCATTGCGCAGACCCTGTTGTCTATTGCGTATCTGATGGTCATGATGGGCTTTTTCCTGGGTGCGTGCGCCATTATCCTGCCCCTTGAGTCCGGCGCGGCGTTTTATTCCGCCTCGGAAGCCCTCTCTATCGTGGGCTGGTTCCTGACGGCGGGCCTCCCCCTGTGGATCGGCGTTCAGGCGGCGGCCTGTATGTGCCAGTTCCTGATTAATGGTGATATGGCCTCGTCCTTCGTCTATGTGGGCATCGTCTTTGTGCTGGACGGTGTTCTGGAGTTGATTGGCCTGCTCGTCCGGGGTAGGGTGGGGGACATCCTATTTAAAATCTGCGCATACCTCCCCCGGCCTATGCTGGATAGCGTCAAGTCCACCATAGGCAATTGGAATGACATGGGCCGGGCGTGGCTGGTGGGGGCGTTCTGGCTGGCCGCGTGTACTGCTGTCGGCTTGTATGGCTTCAACCGAAAGGAGATCAAATGAAACACAGGGACAGGAAGAGGAAAGGAGCGAGGCGTATGCCGCTGGCACTTTGGATATCTATCGGGGCGGTCTTTCTGTGTGCGCTTACCGCCAAGCATTATGAAAAAAAGTAAGACCGTGTTCAGCCGGGCCCTGGGGCCCGGCTGATGGTCGTGAGTGAGGTGTCCCATGAAAACTGCACTTATCGTTTTCCTTGTACTCCTGTATATGCTGTTATTCGGATGAAGCAGTTGATACAGTTGATCGCGGCAGGCCCGCTAGGTATCTTCGGCCCCATCCTGGTGCTCTTGGTGTGCCTCTGGCTGGGCCGGGGTAATCGCTCCCCCTGGTGTGTCAAGGTGATCCTCCTTGCCTTGCTCATTCTGCTGCTGCTCATCATGCTCGGCTACATCTGACGGGAGAGGTGCGCCTTATGAAAACCGCCATCATTATATTTCTGCTGTTGGTGATCGTCATTCAAGGGCTGCGGCGGCATACTCTGGAGCAGGGACTTTACGAGGCCGCTCAGCGCATGAGGGCGCAGATGGCCAATGAGACCACCGTCCGGCTGGCTCTGCCGTGCCCCAGCGCGGGGGCGGAGGAGCTGCTAGCCTGTCTCAACGACTTGCTGGAGCTGCGCCAGGCCGAGCGGGCGGACTACCGCCGGAAGGAGCAGGAACTCAGAAGGCAGATCGCCAACGTGTCCCATGACCTGCGCACACCGCTGACCTCCATTCTGGGCTATTTACAGCTTTTGGAAGGGGACGATCTGCCCTTGGAAAAGCGCCGGGAATACTTCCAGGTGATCGAGGGGAGGGCTCGCACCCTCCAGACCTTCATCGCCTCGTTCTACGACCTGTCCCGCATCGAGGGGGGCGAGCTGCCTTTGGAGCGGGAGAAGGTGGAACTGGGCCGGGCGCTGTCTGACCAATTGACCGCGGCCTACGAACAGATCGAGGAGGCGGGGCTGGAGATGGAAGTGGAGATTGCCGACCATCTGCCCCCGGTGTGGGCGGACAGCGGCGCGGTGACCCGGATCTTTTCCAATCTGCTCACCAATGCCCTGCGCCATGGCTCGGACACCCTGTCCGTCAAGCTGTACCGGGAGGGCGGGTATCTTGTGTCCTCCTTCTCCAACCGGGCGGATGACCTCACCGCGGAGGACGCCGCCCACGTGTTTGAGCGGTTCTACACCGCCGACAAAATGCGCACCGGGCAGTCCACGGGGCTGGGGCTTGCCATCGTCAAGGCGCTGGCGGAGCGCATGGGCCACACCGCCGCCGCCCGGTGGGAGGACGGCTGGTTCACGGTGCTGGTGCGGTGGAGCATTTGAGAAGAACACTGTCAATTTTTATAAAAGGTTAATGGAGTCGGTGTTTACGCCGGCTCCATTTTGTGATAAGATAAACGGGAATCTATACAGAGAAGGAGCCGATGCCGCATGGCTCAACAGGCACAATATCAACAGGCCCCGCCCCCTCGGCGGCGGGACGACGACTCTTCCCACCAGCGGGACGACAGCGACCGCCGCCGGCGGGAGGAGCGGGCCGCCCGAGCCCCTCGGGAACCGGAGCGTATTTTCCCCGACCCTAAAATGGGCCTTACCGCTGCCCAGGCGTCCGAGCTGCTGGAGCGGGGCATGGGCAACGAGGCCCCGGCCTCCAACGCCAAATCTACCCGCCAGATCATCCGGGAGAACACGCTGACCTTCTTCAACCTGGTGTTTGTGGTGCTGGCGGCCCTGCTGGTGCTGGTGGGGGATTTCAAAGATATGACGTTCCTGGCCATCGCCGTGGTCAACTCTGTCATCGGAATCATCCAGCAGCTCCGCTCCCGGGCCACCCTGGAGAAGCTGTCTCTCATCAGCGAGACGAGGGTGAAGGTGGTGCGGGACGGGCAGCTTGGCACCGTCCCCGTCCACAAGCTGGTGCGGGAGGACATTGTAGAGCTGGGGGCAGGGGATCAGATCCCCGCCGACGGCCCGGTGATGTCCGGGCAGGTGACCGTAAACGAAGCCCTCATTACCGGCGAAGCCGACCCCATCACCAAGGACGTGGGGGACGAACTGCTCAGCGGCAGCTTTGTGGTGTCCGGCAAGTGCCGTGCCCGGCTGGACCGGGTGGGTTCCGCCAGCTATGCCGCCCGGCTGTCCCTGGAGGCCAAGGCCGACCAAGGGGTGGGACGCTCGGAGATGATGAAGTCGCTGGACAAGTTGATCCGCTTCATCGGCTTTGCCCTGATCCCCATCGGCGCGGCCCTGTTTTACAACGAGCTGATGCTTCAGGAAAACACCTTTGACCAGGCCGTCCCCGCCGTGGTGGCGGCGCTCATCGGCATGATTCCCGAGGGGCTGTATCTGCTCACCAGCGTGGCGCTGGCGGTGTCCGTCATGCGGCTGGCCAAACGGGAGACCCTGGTGCATGAGCTTTCCGCTGTGGAGACGCTGGCCCATGTGGATGTTTTGTGTGTGGATAAGACGGGCACCATCACTCAGCCGGAAATGACCGTGCGGGAAGTGGTTCCCCTGGACGAGGATCGCTGCCCCATGTCCCGCGTGGAGGAGATCCTCAACGCCTATTACCGGGCCATTGACGCGGATAACGACACCGCCCGGGCTATGGCGGAGCGGTTCAACAAATCCTCCATCTGGCAGGTCGCCAGCACTGTGCCCTTCACCTCGGCCAACAAATGGTCGGCGGTGGTGTTCAAGGCCTACGGAGCCTATGTTGTCGGCGCGCCGGAGTTCATCATGAAGGCTCGGTATGCCGATCTGGAGCATATGGTTACCCCGTACCAGGAGCAGGGCTGCCGGGTGCTGCTGCTGGCCAAATGCGCCGGCGCCGCCATGGATAGGGGGCTTACCGGCCCGGTGGAGCCGCTGGCTTTGGCGGTCATCAACAATCCGATCCGGGAGGAGGCCCCCAAGACCTTCCAATACTTTGCCCAGCAGGGGGTTACCGTAAAGGTAATCTCCGGGGACAACCCGTCCACCGTGTCCGCTGTGGCAGTCCAGGCGGGTATCGCCGGGGCGGATCGCTTCGTGGACGCCGCCACGCTGAAGGAGCCAGCCGACTACGCCCGGGCGGTGCGGGATTACAATGTGTTTGGCCGGGTGACCCCGGATCAGAAGCGCAAGCTGGTCAAGGCCCTGCAGCGGGCGGGCCATACGGTAGCCATGACCGGCGACGGCGTGAACGACGTGCTGGCCCTCAAAGACGCGGACTGCGGTATCGCCATGGCCTCCGGTTCGGAGGCGGCCTGTCAGGTGGCCCAGGTAGTGCTGCTGGATTCCAACTTTGCCTCTATGCCCGAGGTGGTGCAGGAGGGGCGGCGGGTCATTAACAACATCCAGCGGGCGGCGGCCCTCTATCTAGTGAAGAACATCATGTCGCTGTTTTTGTCCCTCATCAATTTGTTT
>JAIEFH010000122.1 GCA_029067025.1 Oscillospiraceae bacterium
TGGCGGACGAGATGCCGACGGCGTTTTTAGAAGCCTTTGCTGCGGCGATGCGTGCGTGCAAATCCGACTGTATCCTGCTTGGCGAAACATGGGGCGATGCCGGTCGACTCGTGGGTGCCAATCGTCTCGACAGCGCGATGAACTACCTGTTTCGCGATGCGGCAGTCGCATGGCTGGCAAAAAAAGAAATTACAGTATCGGAATTTGACCACCGACTTAATGCCGCGCTGGCCCTATATCCCACCGAAATCGGCTATCGAATGTATAACCTTCTTGACAGCCACGACACGGCACGTTTCCTCTATGAAGCGAGGAATGACAGGGTGCGTTTGATGATGGCGGTGGCCGTACAGATGACGTATCCTGGCTCGCCCGCCGTTTTCTACGGCGATGAGATAGGATTGTCCGGCCCGAACGATCCCGGTTGCCGCCTTGCGATGGAATGGAACGAAACACGGCAAGATCAGACACTCCTGCGTTGCTACCGGCAGCTCATCCAGCTACGGCTTTCCTCCGATTCCCTGACGAACGGCGATTTCCACACAATCCTCTGTGACAATGAGGCGAATGTGTACGCCTTCTCACGCTCCGTTCCCAGTGAGCAGTCGTTTGTCGTTCTGAACGCTGGAAGAGCACTCTGGAATGGGACGCTTCCGTTCCCGGACTGGGCGCGGGAGATTTCTGAGTGGACGCTTTGCTGCCAGGACGGCGGCATCCACGGGAAAAAACCGTTCGAACCAAAGGTCCTGACGGATGATCCGGGGAGATT
This sequence comes from Oscillospiraceae bacterium, assembly GCA_029067025.1. GTDB lineage: Bacteria > Bacillota > Clostridia > Oscillospirales > Oscillospiraceae > Enterenecus. Next base: position 770 of record JAIEFH010000122.1, read on the forward strand.
TGAAGCAGAACTCCCTGCGGATTCCGTTAAGATAATCCAATTCAATAACGCAAAATTAAAGGAGAAGGTGTAATCATGAAACAGAAAAGCATCAAAAAAATGCTGGCGCTCTTCCTGGCCACAGCAGCGATGTTGGCGGCATTCACTGCGTGTGCCGAAAAAGCGCCAGACAATGTCCCATCCCAGCAGCCCACGGAAAAAACGACCGATGCCATACCGAATGAGCCTGTTACAATCAACTTCTGGCATCACTACAGCGCGCAGTCCGCAGAGAATGAAACCTTGATGAAGGTGCTGATCCCCAAGTTTGAGGATGAAAACCCCGGTTATAAAGTCAACGCCGTCTCACATGAGTGGGCTGACCTGCACGACAAGATCCTTGTCAGTACAAGCTCCAAAACGCTGCCCGACGTTGCGAGACTGGACATCGCGTGGGTTCCGGAGTTCCAGAAGATGGACATTCTGGTTCCGCTGGATCAGCAGATGAGTGATTTTAACGATGTTGCAAACCAGCTTCTGCCCAGCGCTATGAGCACCGCCATGGTCAAGGGCAACTATTACGCGCTGGCGCTCAACACGAATACGAAGATACTGTTCTACAATGCCGATGCGCTCAAGGCAGCTGGCATTGGGGTTCCCAAGACGATGGATGAAATGTTCTCCGCAATCAAGGCTTTGTCCGGAACCAATGAAAACGGCCAGCAGGTCTGGGGCCTGAACGAGCCCGCGCTCGCCGGTTGGAACGTGCTGCCGTATATCTGGAGCAGTGGCGGCAACATCACAGATGAAAACTGTACTACGGCCACCGGCTATGTCAACGGCCCTGAGACCGTCGCAGCCGTGCAAAAGCTGGTCGATCTTTACAGGAACAGTGAATTCACCGGCTTCAACAGTGGCGATATCCCCATGACCGATGGCTTTGGCACTGGTCGGTACATGATGTTGCTCGAAGGCCCCTGGAAGACCGCAGAGTTGGCCGGCGCTTACCCCAACTTCAACTACGGTACAAGCAAAGTCCCCGCTGGTTCCGCTGGTTCAATCTCTGTTCTTGGCGGTGAAGATATCGCCATGTTTAACACGGCGAACAAGGAAGGCGCATGGAAGTTTATGAAGTTCATGACAAGCGAGTACGCACAGGAAGAGATGGCAAAGTGTGGCCAGATCCCTGTCAACACCACGACGCTGGAAAGCGAGACCGTGAAGAATGCTGACTACGAACCCTTCCTCGAGGCGATTACAACGGCAAAAGCCCGTCCCACTGTCGCTTCCTGGTCTGAGATTGATAATGCGCTGACCGTCGCCATGACCGACATGATCGTCAACGGCGCGGACGTACAGCAGACGCTTGACACCCTCGCTGACACGATCAACGGTCTGCTTGCCGCATGAAGATAGTATATCAGACAAATGGGATGAATGCAAGTTTTTTATATAACGACGCCGCACAATTTACTATGCACAATTCTGTGACACTGTGAAGAGTGACGAATTGAAAGCAGCTACTATGCTACTGGAAAGGAGCTGTTCTATGGAACTAAGATCGAAACGCAACCGTCTTCAGGTCGGACTTCTGCTGTTTCCTGGTCTGTTGGTCTTTGCCCTGTTTACTATCTACCCCATCGGGAAACTGCTATATATGAGCTTTCTGAAATGGGATCTTGGTTCAATGCACAGCCAGATGTTTATTGGTTTGCAAAACTATATCGATGTGCTTTCCGATGGAACCTTTCGGATTGCGTTTGCGAATACGCTCATTTACACGCTTGTGACCGTACCAGGACAAATGATTCTGGGCCTTCTTGCGGCTGTGCTGATTAATGCAATTCCACGCTTCCAGGTCACATTCCGCGTAGTTTATTACATCCCGGTCATCACGTCATGGGTTATTGTGTCGCTGATCTTCCGATATATTTTTAATACCGAGGGTATGCTCAACTATGTGCTCACCAACGTTTTGCATCTGACGGCTGCCAATATCCATTGGCTTGACAGCCGCTGGGGCGGGCTGACAGTGGCGATGATGCTGGGAATCTGGAAGGGCGTCGGATGGAATCTGGTTGTGTTCCTGGCCGCTTTGCAGAGCGTTCCGCAGGAGCTTTATGAGTCGGCCAGTATTGACGGCTGCGGCGGGTTCCAGAAGTTCTTTTATGTAACTCTGCCCAGTATCAAGTCGACCATTCTCTTTGCACTTGTCATGCTGACCATCGGCGGTTTCAACGTCTTTACGTCTATCAAGATGATTACCGGCGGTAAGCCGATGCACCAGACGGAGACAGTTCTGACGTGGATGTATTACAAGGCGTTCAACACCGGTGAATTCGGCTATTCAGCTGCGCTGTCGTTCGTTGTTGCCGTGACGCTCGTGTTCCTTGCCATTCTGCAATTCAAGGCCATGAAGCAGAAAGACGCAACCAATTCATAGGAGGGTCAGCCATGCATAAACTGGAGAAACGGGCTCTTCCATCCAATATTCTGCGTTATGTGCTTCTGCTTTTCGGAGGAGCCGTGTCGATTATGCCGATGATTTACATGATCAGCACGTCTCTGAAGCCGAACGGCGCACTGTACGAGTTCCCACCCAAATTCTTCCCTGAG
>JAIEFH010000123.1 GCA_029067025.1 Oscillospiraceae bacterium
GAATACGAATTCAGAGGGGAGAAGTACCAGCTTGTCGATCTGCCCGGGACCTACTCCCTGGCGGCCCACTCTCAGGAGGAGGCGGTGGCGCGGGATTACATCGAAAGCGGTCAGGCGGACGGCGTGGTGGTGGTGTGCGACGCCACCTGCCTGGAGCGCAATTTGATCCTGGTGCTCCAGGTGCTGGAACTCACCGGGAATGTGCTGGTGTGCGTCAACCTGCTGGACGAGGCGGAGCGGCTGGGAATCAAAGTTGACCTGCCCGCCCTGTCCCAGCGGCTGGGGGTGCCTGTGGTGGGCACCGCCGCCGGACGGCAGGAGGGGCTGGCTGATCTGAAAGCTGCCATCGCCCGGCTTGCCAGGGCAGAGGCCGCCGCTGCTCCCAAACGGGCGCCCTGCGAGCGGGTGAGTCTGGCCGAGCGGTATGCCGCCCAGGTGGTGCGCAGTGAAAAAGCGGATCGCCAGCGCCGCCAGCAGCGGTTGGATCGCCTGCTTACCTCAAAATCCACTGGTATTCCCCTCATGCTGCTGCTGTTTGGATTGGTGGTGTGGTTGACGGTGGCGGGGGCCAACGTGCCCTCTACTATGCTTACGAATCTGTTCGCTTGGCTGGGGAAGGGGCTGGAGGGCTGGTTGTCAGGAGCTCCGGCATGGCTGTCCGGGGTGCTGCTGGACGGGGTGTACAGGGTGACCGCCTGGGTGGTGGCGGTGATGCTGCCCCCCATGGCGATCTTCTTCCCCCTGTTCACCCTGCTGGAGGATCTGGGCTACCTGCCCCGGGTGGCCTTTGTCATGGATCACGCCTTTCAAAAGTGCCGTGCCTGCGGGAAACAGTGCCTGACCATGTGTATGTCAATCGGCTGTAACGCCTGCGGCGTCACCGGCTGCCGCATCATCGACAGTCCCCGGGAGCGGCTCATCGCCATCCTGACCTCCTCCCTGGTGCCCTGCAACGGGAAATTCCCCACCCTCATTGCCCTCATCACGCTGTTTTTTGTGGGCGGGCGGGGCGGACTGCTGGCCTCAATGG
>JAIEFH010000124.1 GCA_029067025.1 Oscillospiraceae bacterium
TATGGACATGACCAATCAACAGTACAATAAATATGTCAGCAACAAAGCCCAGCCCTCCCCGCTGTGGAAGGACTGTCTGTGGGCCTTCTGTGTGGGCGGGGCCATTTGCGCCGGAGGCCAGGGGCTCATGGCCCTCTACCAGAGCTGGGGCGCCAGCAAGGACGACGCGGGAACATGGGTATCCATCACCCTGATCTTTTTGGCCTCCCTGCTCACCGGCCTGGGGGTGTTTGACAACATCGCCAAGCGGGCGGGAGCGGGCACGCTGGTGCCCATCACCGGCTTTTCCAACGCCATGGTGTCCCCGGCGCTGGAGTTCAAGAGCGAGGGCTTCGTCACCGGCACCGGGGCCAAACTGTTCACCGTGGCCGGGCCTGTGCTGGCCTACGGCATCTCGGCCAGCGTGGTGTACGGGATCATCCTGTATATTGTGGAGCTGTTCTAAGCAACCGCGCGCCTTTTGTTTGCCAACCATCCCTTGCCCCTCCCTGGGAAACATGATATACTTGTTATATCATACCAAAAAACAACAGGGGGATGACCGCAATGGGAGAGAAAAAGTCCTCCATCCACGATGGGCACCGCCGGGGGATGAAGGAGCAGTTTTTGAAGCAGGGCCTGAGCGGGATGCGGGATCACCAGATTTTGGAGCTGCTGCTGTTCTACGCCGTCCCCAGAAGGGACGTGAACCCCCTGGCCCACCGGCTGGTGGAACACTTCGGCTCGCTGGCCGGGGTGTTCCACGCCACCTATGACCAACTGCTGGAGGTGGACGGGGTGGGCCCCAATATTGCCACGCTGCTTCTGCTTGTCCCGGCGGCGTCCGCCCGGTATCTGGAGGAGAGCGCCAACGTTGATGGACAGATCGTGGCGACCTGGCAGCTGCGGGAGCTGCTGACCCCGCTGTTTTTCGGCCTGCGGGATGAGGCCGCGTACTTAGTGTGCATGGATGGGAAGAACAAGGTGCTAGCCACCCGGAAGCTGGGGGAGGGCGTGGTGGACTCGGTGCCCATCGCCACACGGAAGGTGCTGGAGGCCGCCCTGGGCTGCAACGCCAGCCGGGTGGTGCTGGCCCACAACCATGTGTCCGGGGTGGCGCTGTGGTCCCAGGCGGATCTGGACACCACCCTGCGGCTCAAGCGCCTGTTGGCGGAGGCGGACATCGTGCTGGTGGATCACGTCATCCTGGCCGGGGATGATATGATCTCCATGGCGGAGTCTGGTCTGCTGGGAGATTAAATAACAAAAAGGCCCCCGTCGGCTGGACGGGGGCCTTTAAACTCGCGGCCGCGGAACGTTCACTCCAGCTCCCGCAGGCAGTCCACCAGGGGCTGGATGTACGTGGGGTCGGAGATGTCATAGGAGCTGGAGATGGCGTTCACAAACGCCTCGTCCTCTGCTGTTTTCGCCTTTTTGCGACCCATAGCCCAGGCGGCCACCTTCATCATGGCGCGGTCCACCCCGCCCATCTTTTCGTAGCACAGCCCCGCTTGCAAATAAAAGCGGGGGATGCTGTTCCGCTCTTCTGGGGTGAGGTTCTGCTCCCACACCTTTTGGATCTGCTCCTCCGCCTCGTTGGGCATGGCCCCAGTGGCGTATACCACCAGCTTTTTCGCCCCCCGTTTGGCCAGCAGCTTTTTGGCCTTCTTCCAGCTGTCAAAAATCCCGGCATGAAGGCGGCTGCCGAACACCACCACGCCATATTGGGACAGGTCGGCGGGTGCGTCCTTTAGGGCACGGACAGGGCAGCCCAGCTCTTTGCCGATCAGCTCGGCATACCGCTGGGTGAAGCCGGTGTGGCTGTTGTAGAGCACGATGACTTGATCCTTCATGCGGATGTTTCTCCTTTTTCGGATATTTTTATTACAGTATACATCAGCGGGAGACGGAGCGCAATTTAAAATTTTTTAAAGCGCCCCCGGTCACAGGCCGGGGGCGCTTGTGTGTGGAGCTTTAGTTCTTCAAACCCTCCGCCCAGGCGGCGTACTTCTCCACCTTATCGGCGCAGTCGGGTTGGCTCTCGCCCTGGGCCAGGATATACACCTTGACCTTGGGCTCAGTGCCGGAGGGACGGACGATGACAGAGGTGCCGTCCGCCAGCTCGTAGCGCAGCACGTTGGAGCCGGACAGCTCCATGGTGGTCTTTTCACCGGTGGCGGCGTCCACCACGCTGCCGTCCTTGTAGTCCTTCCAGGTCTTGACAGTCTCGCCGCCGATCTCGCGGGGAGGATTGGCGCGCAGATTGGCCATCAGGTTGGCCATCTTCTTCAGGCCGTCCAGACCGGGCATCACCAGGTTCAGGGTACGCTCGCCGTAATTGCCGTACTTCTCGTACAGGGCCTGGAGAGCGTCGTACAGGGTCATGCCCTTGCCGGCGTAGTAGGCGGCCATCTCGGTCATGGCCACGGCGGCGGTGACGGCGTCCTTATCCCGGACATAGTCGCCCAGCATATAGCCGTAGCTCTCCTCGTAGGACATGATGACGTTGCCCTCGCCGCTGCCCTCCAGTTGATCCTTCTTCTGGGCCAGGAACTTGAAGCCGGTGAAGGTGTCGAAGCAGGCAAGGCCGTTGACCTCGGCCACCTTGCGGGCCATCTCGGTGGTGACGATGGTCTTGAGGGCCACGGGGTTCTTGGGCATCTTGCCGGTGCGCTGCTTGGCCCCGATGAGGTAGTCCAGCAGCAGCA
>JAIEFH010000125.1 GCA_029067025.1 Oscillospiraceae bacterium
TCCCCGAACCACCGGGTGCTGCTCCACTTTGGGGCGGTGGACCAGGTGGCGGAGGTGTGGGTGACGGCGAGAGCGTCACCCGCCACGAGGGGGGCTATCTGCCCTTCTCCGCCGACGTCACAGACGCGCTGCGCCCAGGGGGGAACCGGCTGGAGGTCAAGGCGGTGGACACCCTGTCCCACGACTACCCTTACGGCAAGCAGCACAGGCGGCCCCATGGGATGTGGTACACCCCGGTGTCCGGCATCTGGCAGAGCGTGTGGCTGGAGGCAGTCCCCGAGCGGGGGGCGGTGCGCTCGGTGCGGGTCACCCCCGACCTCACTGGGGTGACTGTCGAGGTGGACGCGGGCGGGGCGGAGTATACCGTCAGCGTTGCCCTGGGGGAGGGCCGGTCTGTCACCGCCAGGGGCAGGTCGGGAGTACCGCGCCGCCTCGGTGTGCCGCGGCCCCATCTGTGGACGCCCGATGACCCGTACCTCTATACCATGACCATCACCACCGAAACGGACCGGGTGGAGAGCTACTTTGCCCTGCGCACCGTGACCACGCGGGAGATCAACGGCCACACCCGGCTGTGCCTGAACGGGGAGCCCGTCTTCCTCCACGGCGTGCTGGACCAGGGGTACTTCCGGGACGGCCTGTTTCTCCCCGAGGAGCCGGAGGAGTATGAGCGGGACGTGCTGCGGATGAAGGAGCTGGGCTTCAACACCCTGCGCAAGCACATCAAGGTGGAGCCGGAGGCGTTCTACTACGCCTGCGACCGGCTGGGGATGCTGGTGGTGCAGGACATGGTGAACTCTGGGGAGTACCGCTATGTCCGGGACACCGTCCTGCCCACTTTGGGCTACAAAAAGCGCAATGACCTGGGCCGGGGCGGCGGCGAACAGCGCAAGGCGTTTTTCGAGCGCCACTGCCTGGACACTGTGGCCCACCTGGCGAACCACCCCTGCATTATAGGCTGGACGATTTTCAACGAGGGCTGGGGCCAGTACGACTCCGACCGCATTTACCGCCTGCTGAAGAGCTCCGACCCCACCCGGTTCTTCATGAGCACCTCCGGCTGGTTTGCCCAACATGAGAGCGACGTGCAGAGCGAACACGTCTACTTCAACAGCCGGGTGCTGGAGGGAAACCAGCCTGGGAAGTTCCTCTTCCTCAGCGAGTGCGGCGGTTTCTCCCGCCGGGTGGAGGGCCACGTCACCCGGGAGCGGAAAAATTACGGCTACGGCGAGCGGGCCGAGACCGAGGGGGAGCTGACCGGGCGCATCCAGGCCCTGTACGACGATATGGTGCTGCCCTCCATCCCAAACGGCCTGTGCGGGTGCGTCTACACCCAGCTCAGCGACGTGGAGGGGGAGACCAACGGCTTGTACACCTACGACCGGGCGGTGCGCAAGGTATCCGCCGGGGCGATGAAGGACGTCGCCCAGCGGGTGAACGAGGCGCTGTCAAACGCGGTGGAAAACGGTTGACACTTGGAAAAAACATGATATACTCTCCCTAGAAAGACTGCGTGACGCGAATATTTAAAATAAGGAGTGTTTTCCATGATGGATCAAAAGGTTTCCGAGCTGCTGAACGACCAGATCAATAAGGAGCTGTATTCCGCCTACCTGTACTTAGACATGGCCAACTTCTATGACTCCAAGGGTCTGGACGGCTTCGCCAACTGGTATGAGATCCAGGCGAAGGAGGAGCAGGATCACGCCATGCTCATCTACAAGTACCTGCACAACAACAGCCAGACCGTCACCCTGGGCGCCATCGCCAAGCCGGATAAGGAGTTCAAGACCCTGATGGCCCCCCTGAAGGCCGCCTATGAGCATGAGCAGTATGTCACCAGCCTGATCAATGCCATTTACGCCGCCGCCCAGGCCGCCAACGACTTCCGCACAACGCAGTTCCTGGACTGGTTTATCAAGGAGCAGGGCGAGGAGGAGAAGAACTCCTCCGACATGATTACCAAGATGGAGCTGTTCGGGGACGACGCCAAGGCGCTGTATATGCTCAACAGCGAGCTGGCGGGCCGGACTTATTCCGCCCCTTCCCTTCAGATCTGAGCGTGACAACCGCAAGAGCCCGGCCCCGTGGGGGCCGGGCTCTTTTGCGCGAAGCTTACTGTTTGGGCAGATAATCCACCGGGTTCACGGCCTGGCCGTCCTTCAGCAGGGCGTAGTGGAGATGGGCCTGCCTGCCGCTCTCCCCGGCGGCGGTCTCGCCCACCGAGCCGATGACGGCCCCGGTGGTGACCTCATCCCCCACGGACACGGTGGGCACGGCGGCCAGGTTGGCGTACTCGCTCACCAGCCCCTGCCCGTGGTCGATCTTGACCACTGTGCCCAGCATATCGTCCTGCTCAATGGCGGACACCGTGCCGTTGGCGGCGGCCAGCACCTGGGTGCCCAGAGGGGCGGCGATGTCCAGGCCGCTGTGGGTGCGCCAGTCCCCCATGGTCTCGTCATAGGCCAGCGCCTCCACCGAGAAGTCGGCGATGATGGTGCCCTTCACCGGCCATGTAAAGACCAGGGGGGCTGGGG
>JAIEFH010000126.1 GCA_029067025.1 Oscillospiraceae bacterium
CTGCTGCTCCACTGTGCGCCAGGGCAGCAGACGATCCTCCTGGAATAAAAACGCCGTCCGGGCTGGATCCACGCCGGACACCGTGCCGCTCTCCGGCCTCGTCAGCCCCGCCATCACCCGCAGCAGAGTGGTCTTGCCGCAACCGGAGGGGCCGCTGAGGGCGGTGAGGCCGTTCGGTATTTCCAGGGAAAACCGATCCAGCACCAGCTTGTCACCATAGCGCAGCGTCAGATCCTGTAATTTGATCACGCCCTGCGCCTCCTCTCCAGCACCCGGCGGAACAGCCCCTCCAGCGCCAGGGACAGCGCCACGATGGTCAGCGTCCAGGCAAACAGGTCGGGCGTCTCCAGCCCCAGCTTGGCCTGCTGGATGCGGGAGCCGATGGCCCGGGCCGGAGGGCAGAGAACCTCCGCCGCCACCCCGGACTTCCACGCCAGTCCAAAGGCGGTGAGCAGCCCGGCTTCAACGTGGGGCCGCAGGGCGGGCAGATAGATGAGCCGCAGGGTCTTGAAGCGGGAGAAGCGATAGGCGTGGGCCAGCTCCAGCAGCTTTCCGTCTAAACTCCCCAGCCCCGCGGACAGCGAGCCCCACACCACCGGCAGCACCATCAGTCCTGCGATAACCCAGGGGATGGCGGAGCGCGCCACCCACAGGTACACCAGCAGGATGAAGGACACCACCGGCGTGGCCCGCACCACCCGCACCGCCGGGGAGACAATCCGGTCGGCCCAGGGGGAGAAATGGGTGAGAAATGCCAGCGCCGTCCCCGCCGCCGCTCCCCAGCCAAGGCCCAGGAACACCCGCCCCAGGGTGGCCCCCACGGACAGCCAGAAATCAGCCGTCCCAGCCAGGGACAGCAGCCGCGCCGCCACCGCCGCCGGGCCGGGGAGGAGCAAATCCCGACCCACGCACCACGCCGCAAACTGCCATACCCCCAGCCAAAAGACTGGGGGTATGACGGTTCGCAGGATTTTACCGCACATAATAGATGCCGTCGTCGGGCAGGGAACCGCCCATCGAGGCCGGGTCAACGGTGTACAGCGCCATGAAGTAGCTGGAAATGGAGCTCATCATGTCGGCGCCGGAGATAAAGGCCAGGTGGCACTGGGGGATGGCCTGCTTGGCGATGCCGGCGCTGGGGGTGATACCGTAGCCCGCCACCAGCTCCGCCGCCGCGTCCACGTTGTTGTTTACAAAGTCGATGGAGGCTTCGTAGTCCGCCAGGAAGTCGGCTATCTTCTGAGGATAGGTCTTCACGAAGTCGGTGCGGGCCACCACGGCGGTCATGATGACCTGGCTGCCGGTCTGCAGGGCGTCCCACGCCTCGGTGACGTCAATGGCGGCGCGCACCTTGCCCTCGCCCTTGGCGATGGCGGCGGTGGCGGCGGGGACGGGGAGCATGGCGTACTCGATGTCGCCGGAGAGCAGCTTAGCGGAAATCTCACTGGCGTCGGCAAAGACCACTTCCACATCCTCGCCGATCTCCAGGCCGTTCTCCCGCAATAAATAGCGCAGGATATACTCCGGGTTGGCCCCCTGTCCGGCGGAGTAGATGGTCTTGCCCGCCAGGTCGGCGATGGAGTTGACAGAAGTGCCGCCGCTGCCCTCTAAGATATGGAGTACGCCCAGGGTGCCCAGGGCAATGATCTGCACCCCGCCGTCGGTCTTGTTGTACAGGTTCACCGCTACGTTAGAGGCCACGGTGGCGACGTCGATCGTACCGTTGCTCAAGCCCGCCACCAGCTCACTGTTGTCGGTGGCGATGGTGCAGGAGTAGAAGGTGCGCAGGCTGGCGGGGTCGTTGTCCACGCTGTCCAGCAGCTTGGCCGCGCCCACGCCGGTGGGGCCGGACAGCACCGCGAAGCGGGTAGGAGGCTCCTGGTCGCCGGTAAGGTTGGGGGTCTCGGCGGGCTCGTTGGTGGGGTCCTCCGTGGGGGGAACAGCAGCGGTTACCTCCTCGGAGGGCTCGCCGGAGGGATTCTCCGCCGCCGGTTTGCAGGCGCACAGCGAGAGCAGCAGCGCAAGGACCAGCGGCAGGGCCAATAATTTCATCCGTTTCATATCAACATTCCTTTCTTCTACAGGCAAGGCGGTTTTCTCCGCCTATGATGGCTGAACATGGTACCTAGGAGATTATAGCGGGCATACTGCCCAAAGTCAAGCCGGAAGCGCCCCGTAATTTATTTACCATTTCTTAACGCCCTCCCCCTTGTTTTTTCCCCCGGACTCCGCTATACTAGGGGGCAGTCTAAAGTTGACATAATGCGAGGGGATTCGACAATCGGCCCCTCTTTTGAAAGGATGCGTCTCCATGAGCAATTCACCCAAGCGGGCGGTCAGCCGCAAGCCCTCTTTTCTTCAGCGGCTGGCCAAGGCCCTGTACATCGTGCTGTTTATCCTCTCCCTCATTGTGGTGGTGGGCTTTGTGGCGCTGAAGCTGTTCGCCCCCGCCCCCAAGGTGCCCAATCAGGTGGAGTTCCCCATCGGCCCCATCCAGTCGACGGACACGCCGGAGCGGCCCTCCGACGGGGTGGACGATCCCGATCCCAATGCCACCCGCCTGGTCCTCAACCGCCGGGAGGGGGTTTACACCTGCCTGCTGCTGGGCGTTGCCGACCAGGGCGGCAGCGACACCATCATGCTGGGCGTGTTCGACACCGGGGCCAAGACCGCCTCCCTCATCTCCATCCCCCGGGACACGGTGGTGCGCTACGAGGGCTCTTATAAAAAGATCAACGCCGTTTACTCCTATGGCGGAGTGAAGGCGATGGTGTCCGCCGTGTCCAATATGCTGGCGGTGCCCATCGACTACTATGTGTCGGTGAACACCAGGGCCTTCCGGGATATTGTCAACGAGATCGGCGGCGTGGACTTCTACGTGCCGGTGGATATGTACTATAATGACCCCTACGGCGATCTGGCCATCAACATCTCGGCGGGCTATCACCATCTAAACGGCAGGCAGGCCGAGGGCGTGGTGCGCTGCCGCAACTGTTACGCCAACGCGGACATCGGCCGCGCCGCCACCCAGCGGGCCTTCCTCACCGCCCTGGCCAAGCAGACCATTACCCTGTCCAACGTGACCCGTGTGACCAACCTCATCAACATCCTGAACACCTATGTGGACAGTGATATGCCGCTGAATGTCATGGTGTACTTCGGCACCCAGGCGGTGGGCATGGATCTGGACACGGCGCTGGAAACCGGCGGACTGACGGGAGAATGGATCAACCCCTACTGGGAGCTGGACGACGACGCCATCCTGGAGCTGGTGAACGGTCTGGGCATCTACGAGGAGGAAGTCCCCGCCGAAATTTTGAACATTGTACATCCCTGACAGCCCCACAGGCATAGATACGGCCCCGGTCACATGACCGGGGCCGTTTTGCGCGCTTATTGCCCGGCTATCGGTGGCGGCAGCGCGAAACAGCCCTCCCGCCTCAGGCGGGAGGGCCGGCCTATTCTTATTACTTTGTCGCCCAGCTCCCGGTGGCGGCGGCGGTGAGATAGGCGTTGATGAAGCCGTCCAAATCGCCGTCCATCACCCCGTTGACGTTGGACGTCTCGAAGGCGGTGCGGTTGTCCTTCACCAGCTGGTAGGGCATGAACACGTAGGAGCGGATCTGGCTGCCCCACTCGATCTTGAGCTGCACGCCCTTGATGTCGGAGATCTTGTCCAAATGCTCCTGCTCCTTGATCTGCATCAGCTTGGAGCGCAGCATCTTCATACAAGTCTCCTCGTTCTGGAACTGGGAGCGCTCCGTCTGGCAGGACACCACGATGCCCGTGGGCTTGTGGATCAGCCGGACGGCGGAGGAAGTCTTGTTGATGTGCTGGCCGCCCGCGCCGGAGGAGCGGTACACCTGGCGCTCGATGTCCTCATCCCGTATGTCCACCTCGACGCTGTCGTCCAGCTCGGGCATGACCTCCACAGCGGCAAAGGAGGTCTGCCGCCGTGCGTTGGCGTCAAAGGGCGAGATGCGCACCAGGCGGTGGACGCCGTGCTCGCTCTTGAGGTAGCCGTAGGCGTTGTCCCCCTCGATGCGGATGGCGGCGGACTTGATGCCCGCCTCGTCCCCGTCCTGGTAGTCCAGCACGGAGTAGGTGAAGCCGTGGCGCTCCGCCCAGCGGGTGTACATCCGATAGAGCATCTGGGCCCAGTCCTGGGCCTCGGTGCCGCCCGCGCCCGCCTGGAGGGAGACGATGGCGGTGGACGCGTCGTACTCCCCGGACAGGAGGGTGGACAGCCGCGCGGTCTCCATCTCCTCCACCAGGGCCTCGAAGCCGGCCTCCACCTCCGGGATGAGGGACTCGTCCTCCTCCTCGTTGCCCATCTCGCATAAAGTCATCAGATCGTCCCAGGCGCCCTGCCGCTTGGCCTGGGCATTCACCTTGCCCTCCAGGTTGCTGATGCGCTGCTGAACCTTCCGGGCCTTCTCCACGTTGTCCCAGAAGCCGTCGGCGGCGGACTGGGCGTGGAGCTCATCCAGCTCCCGCTCGGCGCTCTCCAGATCCAGAGCCTCCCCCAGCTTGTCCAGGTCGGGCTTCAGGTTGTTCAGCTTCACCCGATATTCGTCAAATTGAAGCATTGCGTATTCATCCTTCCGCGGCGTCTGCCGTTATATTCCGTTCAATTATATAGAAACCCGGCCCAATTGTAAAGGGTGAAAACAGAAAAACCGCCGTAACCCCGCTGTGCGGGGTTACGGCGGCCTACCTCTGGCTGACCTGGGGGCCGGTCTGCCCCAAAAAGATCAGGTCGTCCACATCCTGGGGCTGGGGCTCGGCGCTTCGTATAATCCCTTTTCTGTCCGTCATCTTGATCGCTCCCTTGTCTATATATTGGCTTTACGTTTTCGCCCATACAAGCCAGTATATGCACGCCGCGATGCAAGGATGACAGAAATATTTTGCCTCAAACAAGCTGTTTGTGATCCGCTCCCTTTTCAAAACTGCACTTGCTCCTTCTCACCATGAGAATGCCCGCTAACAGCAAGACCGCGTCCATTCCAATCGGCAAAGCCCAGGACAGAAAGCCCGCGTCCCGCACGATCCCCTTTTGGACCAGCAGGGTATCAAATCCCACCGGATTGAGTTCAAAATAGTATTGATAGGCCGTCGGATACAAGATGCCCTGACCGATAAATGCGGATATATCCACCAAAGCGTGCCAGATAACCATCGGGATAATGCTCCTGGCACATAGGGTAACGCCCGCGCACAGCATACCAAAGCAAAACGCGTAGTATACCTGATAGAGCCTTCCCACACATTCCGCAATGGAAACTGTCCCATGAAATACCAGCGCGTTGATGATCCACGAAAAGTGCGCGAAGCCAAACAAAGCGGAACTGAAGAGGGCGGCTTTCATACAGCCGTTTTTCCGGTCAGACCACTTTTCACACAGCAGGGGGAGCAGTACGCCCCGGCAGGCGGCCTCCTCCATCAGCCCCACCCCAAAATACGCAACGATGATTGCCAGGACTGAAAGCCACTGCACCTTATATGACGCCGGACTGATCAAGCTAAACGGCAGCAGATTTCCCGCGATGAGCAGGACGTTTGGTATTCCCAGCAGGATCCCTATCAAAACCTTTCGCACGCCACTTTTTTGAACCAAATTCCATTTTACCATCAGCAATAGCGGGATCAGTGCCGTCGCGTACTTGCACAATGCCAATAAAAGATTGGCGGTCGGCACGCTGTCCTCAAAGGGCGCCGTAACAAAGCTGGTAACGATATTATTCAAAAATACGCAGAGCAGCATTAAGATGATAAACAGGACAATATGCTTTCGCATAAAATCTTTTACTGTCCGCTTTTGACCACTCATGTCTCCATCTCCCTTGTCGCCTTATAGCCCCCCGGCGAAAATCGACACCGTTTCCCCGGCAAAGCCCCAGCGCCCCGCCGCGAGAGCGGCGGGGCACTTCGTTTATTTCGACGGAATCATCGAAGCGATGGCGCTGGCAAAGTTGCTGATGGGCATGGTCTGGAGCACCACCCGGCCCGGGCCGGTGACCACGGTGTTGAACAGCCCCTCGCCGCCGAACAGCACGTTCTTGACCCCCTTCACCGTCTGCACATCCACGGTGCAGGTGGCGTCGATCATGGCCAGGTTGCCGGTGTCGATGACGATCTGCTGTCCCGGCTGAAGGTCATACTCCACGGCGGAGCCATCGATCTCCAAGAAAGCCGTGCCGTGGCCGCTGAGCTTCTGCAAAATGAAGCCCTCGCCGCTGAAGAAGCCCGACATCCCCTTCTTCTGGAAGAACACGGACAGCTCCACCCCCTGCTCGGAGGCCAGGAAGCCCGACTTCTGCACCACGATGGGCCGGTCGGGGGTGATGTCCACCGCCCGGATGGAGCCGGGGAAGCTGGACGCAAAGGCGATCATGCCCGGGCCTCCCCTGGCGGTGTAGGTATTCTGGAACATGGACTCACCGGAGAACATCCGGCCAAAGGCCTTGCCGATGCCGCCGGCGCTGGTCTGCATCTCCATGTTGGGGGACATCCAGACCATGGAGCCCTTCTCGGTAATCATGGACTCATTGGCCTCCACATCGCAGATGACGACGGGCATGGGCTCACCTGTGATATTGTAACGCATATATGCTTCCTCCTTTATACACTTTGGAAAGAACGGCACGCCGCCTCCCGGATATAGTATACACCCTGGGGAGGCGGCGCGCAATTTAAATTTTATTATTTGAGGTACCAAATATCTCGGTTGTGCCCGGTATTTGCGAATAGCCCCCGCCCAACGGGCGGGGGCTGTCCATCATTTCAAATGCCAAATATCCCGGTTGTACTCCTCGATGGTGCGGTCACTGGAGAAGAAGCCGCACCGGGCGGTGTTCACCAGCATCTTCCGGGCCCAGAAGGGCTTGTCGCCATAGTCGTGGATGGCGCGATCCCGGGCGGAGATATAGCTCTCCACATCCAGCAGGGACATGAACCAGTCTTTACCGGTGATGTCGCTCCACAGGGCCTTCAGGTCGGCCGCGTCGCCGTACTGGGTGAGCACGGGATCCAGCAGGAAGTCCACCAGCGGCTTCACATCCGGGCGCTGGTAGTAGATCTCAGACTGATACCCCATCTTGGGATCCCGGGCCTTCTGCTCGTACAGCTCGATGATCCAGTTGCTGGACGCGCCGAAGGTGTAGATGTTGTCCGGGCCCACCAGGTCGGCGATCTCCACGTTGGCCCCGTCCCGGGTGCCCAGGGTCACCGCGCCGTTGGCCATGAACTTCATGTTGCCGGTGCCACTAGCTTCTTTAGAAGCCAAGGAAATCTGCTCGGAGATGTCGCAGGCGGGGATGAGCTTCTCAGCCCAGGAGACGTTGTAGTTCTCCACCATCACCACCCGCAGCCAGGGGCGGACCTGAGGATCGTTCTCAATGAGCTGGCGCAGGCACAGGATCAGGTGGATGATGTGCTTGGCCATCACATAGGCCGGGGCGGCCTTGGCGCCGAAGATAACGGTGACGGGCCGCTCAGGCAGTTTCCCCGCCTTGATATCCAGGTACTTGCGGATCACGTACAGGGCGTTCATCTGCTGGCGCTTGTACTCGTGGAGCCGCTTGACCTGGATGTCGAACACGGACTGGGGATCCATCTCGATGCCCGCCTCCCGGCGGAGGGTGTCGGCCAGGGCGCGCTTGTTCTCCGCCTTAATGGCAAGCATCCGATCCAGCACGGAGGTGTCGTTGTAGAAGTCCATCAGCTTGTTCAGCCGGCTGGGATCGGTGCGCCACTCCTTGCCCACGCACTCGTCCAGCAGGGCGGCCAGCTTGGGATTGCATACCTCCAGCCAGCGGCGCAGGGTGACGCCGTTGGTCTTGTTGTTGAACTTGCCGGGGTAGATGTCGGCAAAGGGCTTCAGCTCGGAGTTCTTGAGGATCTCGGTATGGAGCGCGGCCACGCCGTTCACCGAGTAGCCGTAGTGGATGTCCAGATGGGCCATATGGACGGTCTCCCCGGCCCCCTCGCCCTGGATAATGGCCACCTTGGGATCGGAGTGCTCCGCCTTGGCGCGCTTATCCAGCTCCCGGAGGATGGGCACCAGCTGGGGAGCCGCCTTCTCAATGAAGGACATGGGCCACTTCTCCAGCGCCTCGGCCAGAATGGTGTGGTTGGTATATGCGCAGGTGCGCTTCACCTGCTCCACCGCCTCGTCCATGGTGAGGCCCCGCTGGGTCAGCAGGCGAACCAGCTCGGGGATGACCATGGAGGGGTGGGTATCGTTGATCTGGATGGCCACATGGTCGCTGATGGTGTGCGGGTCAAAGCCCCGCTCCTCCAGCTCGCGCAGCACCAGCTGGGCGCCGGCGGACACCATGAAGTACTGCTGATACACCCGCAGTAGCCGCCCCGCCTCGTCGCTGTCGTCGGGATAGAGGAAGGAGGTGAGCTGGGCGGGCAGGTCGGTCTTGTCGAAGTCGATGCCAGCCTTGGGGGCGGGGGCGGGCTTCTCCACATCGAACAGATGGAGACGGTTGGCAATATCGGTATGAGCGCCGGGGACAGCAATATCGAGGAGCTTGGCCTTCACGGGGCCGAAGCCGAAGGCGACCTCAAACTCGATCCCGGTGGGAATGAGCCAGCTCTCGTCCTCGATCCAGGGGTTGGGGCGCTCGGACTGCTTGTTATTCTCCAGCTTCTGCTCAAACAGGCCGTAGTGGTAATTGAGGCCTACGCCGTCGCCGGACAGACCCAGAGCGGCGATGGAGTCCAGGAAGCAGGCGGCCAGACGGCCCAGACCGCCGTTGCCCAGGGAGGGCTCGGGCTCCGCGTCCTCAATGGCGGACAGGGAGCGGCCGTATTTGGCCAAAATCTGGGACACCTCTTCAAAAATGCCGAGAGCCAGCAGGTTGTTGGAGAGCAGCTTGCCGATAAGGAACTCTGCGGAAAAATAATACAGTTTTCGATCTTTCTTGGGGG
>JAIEFH010000127.1 GCA_029067025.1 Oscillospiraceae bacterium
GGATATAGTCCAAAATGGTCTCGAACAGGGGCACCAGATCGGTGCCCGCCACGTCGGGGGAATAGCTGGCGGTGCCCTGCCGCCCGGAGCAGAACAGGGTAGGGGACTCGAACTGCTCATCGGTTGCGTTCAAATCCAGCAGCAGCTCCAGCACCTCGTCCATGACCTCGTGGATGCGCTGGTCGGGGCGGTCGATCTTGTTCACCACCACGATGACCTTGTGGCCCAGCTCCAACGCCTTGCTGAGCACAAACCGGGTCTGGGGCATGGGGCCTTCGGCGGCGTCCACCAGCAAAATGACGCCGTTCACCATTTTCAGGATGCGCTCCACCTCGCCGCCAAAGTCGGCGTGGCCCGGGGTGTCCACGATGTTGATCTTGGTGTCCTTATAGTGGACGGCGGTGTTCTTGGCCAGGATGGTGATGCCCCGCTCCCGCTCCAGGTCGTTGGAGTCCATGACCCGCTCCACAGTGGCCTGGTTCTCCCGGTAGATGCCGCCCTGCTTGAGCATCTCGTCCACCAGGGTGGTCTTGCCGTGGTCCACGTGGGCGATGATGGCGATGTTGCGCAGCTTTTCGTTTTGCATATCCGTACCTTCTATCTGAATTTTAGAATCATTTCTCCAAACACAAGATAGTATTATATCCCCAGTTTCCTGTGATTGCAACAGTCGGAAAAGCGGAATTCCCGGACTTTTCGGAAAATTTCTTGTGCCGCATTGACAGAAGGCGGAAAATTGGTTACAATAAAGGTCGCTTAACAGCGGCACACGCCCGCGTAGCTCAGGGGATAGAGCATTCGCCTCCTAAGCGAAGGGTCGGACGTTCGATTCGTCTCGCGGGTGCCAGGGAAGCCGGCAGATTTCGATAAAAAATCTGCCGGCTTCCCTTTTTGCAAACATTTCGTTTGGTGCCTCTTTTTTGTCAGCGCATCGCAACAAGCAAAAACCAACCGCTTGCATTTTAACCTTGTGCGTGTCCCTCATCCGCACACCCCTCTTTTCAGTTGGAAAAGTTTGCTATTTGTGCTGCCGCGGCACAAATAGCAACCCACGGAAAATACGCAGAATTTATAGCCTGTTCATTGCTTTTTTCTTCAAAAAGGTGTAAACTATATTGATTCAACAAAATTTTCCCATAGGAGGCTGTGACCATGGCTTACACGTTTGCACAATATCAGGAGAGCGCTGATTACATCAAGGAAAAAATCGGAGGTTTTGTCCCCAAGGTAGCCATGGTGCTGGGCTCTGGCCTGGGCTTCCTGGGGGACGTGGTGGAGAACCCCACCGCCATCCCCTACGGGGGCATCCCCCACTTCAAGGCGTCCACCGCCCCCGGCCACAAGGGCCAACTGGTGTTCGGCGTTCTGGCGGGCAGGAACGTGGCCGTCATGCAGGGCCGGATGCACCACTACGAAGGCTACGGCTATGACGATGTGTCCTATGCCGTCCGCGTCCTGCGCCTGCTGGGCTGCGACACGCTGATCGTCACCAACGCCGCCGGCTGCGTGCGCACCGACTGGCAGGCGGGCGACCTGATGCTCATCACCGACCAGATCAAGATGTTCTCCGAATCCCCGCTCCGGGGGGCCAACATCCCCGAGTTCGGCGTGCGCTTCCCCGACGCCTCCCACCTGTACACCGTCCGGCTCCAGGACGTGGCCCGTCAGGCGGCGGCGGAGCTGTCCATCCCCCTGCGGGAGGGCGTGTACTTCTACTGCTACGGCCCCCAGTACGAGACCCCCGCCGAGGTGCGGGCGGCCCGGATTTTAGGCGGCGACGCGGTGGGTATGTCCACCGCCCCGGAGGCCATCGTGGCGGGCCACTGCGGCATGGAGATTCTGGGCTTCACCCTACTGAGCAACATGGCGGCGGGCATTCTGGACCAGCCCCTCAGCGAGCAGGAGGTGCTGGACGCCGCCGCCGCGGCCAAGGACAAGTTCTCCCGGCTGGTGCTGGCCTGCCTGGAAAAGCTGTAAGGGGGCTGTTTTCATGACCACGCTGTTTACCAACGTCACCGCCCTGCTGATGGACGAGGGCTTCACCACCCTGCGGAACGGCTATGTGGCGGTGGAGGGGACAACAATCTCCTATGTGGGTTCTGACCGCCCCGCCGGGACGTTTGACCAGACCATCGACTGCACCGGCAAGGTGATGATGCCCGGCTTTGTCAACTGCCACACCCACATCCCCATGACCCTCATGCGGGGCTACGGCGGCGGGCACGACCTGCAAAGCTGGCTCAACGACTTCATCTTCCCCGCCGAAGCCAAGTGGGACGACCGGGCCGTCGCCGCCGCCACCGGCCTGGGGCTGGCGGAGATGATCGCCTGCGGCGTCACCTGCATCGCGGATATGTATATGCGCACCGGCGTCATCGCCCGCCAGGTGCTGGACGCGGGCATTTCCGCCAACCTGTCCGTGGGCGGGGTCTACTTCGGCGCGCCCGAGGATTTCTCCCCCGACACCTGCGGCGACTGCGCCAATCAGAAGGCCCTCACCGAGGAGTGGCACATGGCCGGGGACGGCCAGATCGTGGCGGACGCCTCCATCCACGGCGAGTACACCTCCTCCGCCCCCCTGTGGCAGTGGATGGCGGACTACGCCTTGGAACACGGCCTTGGTATGCACGTCCACATCTCCGAGACGAAAAAGGAGCACGAGGACAGCCTGTCCCGCCACGGCCTCACCCCCATCCAGGCGCTGAACCAGTACGGCGTGTGGGACACCCGGGCCATTGCCGCCCACTGCGTGTACACCACCCCCGAGGACTGGGCCATCATGGCGGACAAGGGCGTGTCCTGCGTCCACAACCCCTATTCCAACCTGAAGCTGGGCTCCGGCGTGGCCCCCATCCCCGCCATGCTCCGCGCCGGGGTCAACGCGGCCCTGGGCACCGACGGCGTCAGCTCCCACAACAGCGTGGATCTGTTCGCCGACATGAAGCTGGCCGCCATCCTCCACAACGGCGTGGCCCGCGACCCCATGGCCCTCACCGCCCGTCAGGCGCTGGAAATGGCCACCGTCAGCGGGGCGAAAGCCCTGGGACGGAATACCGGGCGCGTTGAGGCGGGCGCTGTGGCCGACCTGATCCTGGTGGATTTCGACGCCCCCAACCTGATCCCCTGCCACGATGAGGCGGAAAACCTGGTGGTTTCCGCCCACGGCTCCAACGTGTGGATGAATATGGCGCGGGGCAAAAT
>JAIEFH010000128.1 GCA_029067025.1 Oscillospiraceae bacterium
AAAGTAAGGAGGACGCAAAAATGCATTTCGGGAAAAATCTACAGGTCTTGAGGAAGATGGCAGGCATGACCCAGGAGCAGCTTGCGGAAAAATTGAATGTCAGCCGGCAGACCATCTCAAAGTGGGAGCAGGGGGAGGCTCTGCCGGAGATCGAGAAGCTGCTGGAGCTGTGCAAGACGTTCAACTGCTCCCTGGATCAGATGCTGCGGGAAAAGATGGACTACAGCAGCGAGCGCTATTCCGAAATCAGGCTGGTTACCGTGGAGCCCTTCCGCTATATCAGCTATGTGGCGATTAGCCGTGAGCCGGAGGAGGACGCGCTGACCCATGTGGGCAGGTGGGCGGAAAAGCTGAACATGGAACATCCGCGCATCATCGGCTGGGATTTCCCCCAAGTCTCCCAGGAGCAGAGGAACGTGTTCCATATGCGCGGATATGGGGCGGCGCTGGTCCTCAACGACGGCCAGGAGACCGGCGGGATCGACGCCGAGATATGCGCGCAGGGCAGGCAGCGGTACGTCACCATTACGCTGGAAAAGGTTCCGGGCGAGGAGTTTACCGTGATCCCCAACGCCTATAAGGCGCTGCTCACCTATATGGCCATCAACGGGATCAAGGGGAAACACGACTCATCCATCATTCCGTGCTATGAGCATGAGTATGTGGACGGCAATGGCACCCAATTGATGGATGTCTATATCGCGGTGGAGTGAGCCCCGCCATGCCCTGGGGGAAAGTGGGACTTGACAAAAGCCCCGCCCCCACGGTATAATGTCTGACAAGCAAAAGGCGTTGATGGGAACAAGACGCGGTTTCCCCTCGCTCAGAGAGCCGGTGGTTGGTGCGAACCGGCGCGAGATGCCGCGTGGATACTGGCCCCGGAGCCGCCGGCCTGAACTTCAAGTAGGGCCGGACGGGAGACCCCGTTACAGGTCATGGCCTTGTTGGAGGCCGAGAGCGCGCATTGGGTGACCGTGCGCGGAATTAGGGTGGTACCGCGTAGTATTTATTACGCCCCTGACTGAAACAGTCAGGGGCTTTTTTTGCTTCCGCTGGCGGGAAAGGAGGGCAAAATGCCGGGAAAACGAGTGAAAGATAAGCCCTATGGCGCCTACAGTGTCTACGCTGTTTTGAAGACGGGAATATGTGTGACCTGTCCCCGCTGCGGCAGAATGGGCCTGGTCACGTCGAAGGACGGGCAGAACCGTTTCCAATGCACCAACTGCGGCCATGTGGAAACAAAGGAGCAGCGCGGCTTCCGGTACCGGGTCCAAAACCTGTGTGAGTCCTGCGACCGTTACTACAACGTCCCCATCTGGGACCAGCGGCAGCAGACCTTCCCTATGCTTCCGGTTCCATGTCCCTACTGCGGCTTTGTGATGCTGGGGCGGGTAGAAAAGATCCAGCAGTCGGCGTGGTATACCTGGGATGGGGATGTCAAAAGGGGCCAGGACCCTATCTTTGGCTTCGACCTGTGGTTTCTGACTGAGTTCGATGGCAAGCTGGTCTGGGCGCTGAACCGGGAGCATCTGTCTTATTTGATCGATTATCTCAGTGCCGGTCTGCGGGAAAAACCGCCGGACTACCCCGGTTTGCGTACTGCGGCGGACGGCTTGCCAACCTTTATGAAAACAGCGAAAAACAGGGACCGAATTGTGAAGCGGCTGAAAAAGCTGCAAGAAAAGTGATCGTATTATGTTAAGGAGGATACACAGCTATGAAGCCCGGATTTGAAAAGTACATCCCGTTTACCCCCCAGCCCATTGAGGGGCGCACCTGGCCGGACAAGGTCATCACCCGCGCCCCTGTCTGGTGCTCTGTGGATCTGCGGGACGGTAACCAGGCCCTCATCGACCCCATGAACCTAAAAGAAAAACTGGAATATTTCCACACGCTGGTGGACATCGGCGTGAAGGAGATCGAGATCGGCTTCCCCTCTGCCTCCGAGACGGAGTACGAGATCTGCCGGGAGCTGATCGAGGGGGGGCACATCCCCGACGACGTGACCATCCAGGTGCTGGTGCAGGCCCGGGAGCACCTGATCCGCAAGACCTTCGAGGCCATCCGCGGGGCCAAGAACGTCATCCTCCACTTCTACAACTCCACCTCCACCCTCCAGCGCAAGGTGGTGTTCCACATGGACTGCGACGGCATCACCAAAATCGCCACCGATGCCGCCGACCTGATCTACGAGATGGCCCAGCCGGTGATCGCGGGGGGGATGAACCTGCGGTATGAGTACTCCCCGGAGTCGTTCATGGGCACGGAGATGGACTACGCCGTGGAGATCTGCGCCGCTGTGCTGGACCACCTCCACGCCACGGCGGAGCAGCCCGTCATCCTCAACCTGCCCACCACCGTGGAGAACTGTATGCCCAACCAGTTCGCCGATATGATGGAGTACTTTATCCGGAACCTCCCCGGCCGGGAGCGGGCTATTATCTCCCTCCACCCCCACAATGACCGGGGCACGGGGGTCGCCACCACCGAGATGGGCCTGCTGGCGGGAGCCGAGCGGGTGGAGGCCACCTTGTTCGGCAACGGCGAGCGCACCGGCAACGTGGATATGGTCACCCTGGCCATGAATATGTGGACCCAGGGGGTGGACCCAAAGCTGGATTTCCATGACATTAACAAGATCCGGGATATGTACGAGCGCTGCACCAAGATGAAGGTGGGGGAGCGGCAGCCCTATGTGGGCCAGCTTGTGTTTACCGCCTTCTCCGGCAGCCACCAGGACGCCATCAACAAGGGCGTGCACTATATGCAGGAGAGCGGCACCGATATGTGGGAGGTGCCCTATCTGCCCATCGACCCCGCCGACGTGGGGCGGCAGTACGAGCCCATCATCCGCATCAACTCCCAGTCCGGCAAGGGCGGCGCGGCCTTCGTGATGATGCAGAGCTTCGGCTACGACCTACCCCGCGCCATGCACGCCGAGTTCGGCGCGGTGGTGCAGAAGGAGTCCGACCGGCTGGGCACCGAGCTGAAGCCGGATCAGATTTTCGCCCTGTTCGACCAGGAGTATCTGTCCGTCCCCAAGACCTATCAGCTGGAGCGCCACTCCTTCCTGGAGGATGGCCGCCACGGGGACGTCAGCCAGGTGGTGTTCATCGGCGAAGTGGGCTATAACGGGAAGGTTATGGCCGCCCGCGGCGAGGGCAACGGCCCCATCGACGCCTTCTTCAACGCCCTCCACGACCTGCCCGAGGGGCACATCGAGGGCTACCAGTTCGTGGACTACAAGGAGCACGCCATTTCCTCCGGCTCGGACACCCAGGCGGTATGCTACATCCACCTGAAGGATCCAGAGGGCCAGGACGTGTTCGGCGTGGGCAAGAGCCACAACATCAACCGGGCATCGCTCCGAGCTATCCTCTGCGCCATCAACCGCTCTTTGCAGAAAAAGTAAAGGAATGTGTGGATATACCATCAAGCCGATGGAGAGCGAGGAGGAGATCGACGGCAAGGGATATGTGCATTATAAATCCTGGCATGAGACGTATACAGAACTGGTTGACGCGGACTATATGGAAGGCGTCACCCTGGAAAAATGTACCGCGATCGCCCGCCGGTGGCCTGACAATATCATGGTAGCTAAGGACGGGGAGAGGGTCATCGGCTTTGTGGGCTGCGGCGCCTACCGGGATGAAACCCTGCCGGGACACGGCGAAGTCTTTGCCATCTATGTCCTACAGGAGTATCATGGCCAAAAGGTTGGCTATGAACTGATGAACGCCGCATTGGAACGGCTCTCCGATTATCAGAAGATCGCCGTCTGGGTGCTGGAGGGCAATGACCGGGCCATCCGATTCTATGAGCGGTACGGCTTCCGCTTTGACGGCGGGGCGGCGGAGGTCATGCTTGGCAGTCCAGCCACGGAGCTGAGGATGATTTTCGAACGGAAAGAATAAAGAAGTCCCGCCGCTGAGCGGCGGGACTTCTTTTCTCACTTCTTGAACAGATTGCCCAGACCCTTGACGGCGTCGCCCACATTGTCGGCGGTGAGCTTGGCCTTCACCCCGGACACCACGCTGTCCAGCTGGTCGGTGGGGATGTCGATGCCGGTGAGCTTCTTCAGCGCGCCCGCGGGGTCGCTGAGGAACTGCTTTTTCAGGCCATCGTCCTTTTTGAGCTTTTCCACAATGTCCTCAATGGTCTTTTTGATGTCCATGGTAGTCTCTCCTCTTTCGCTTTTAGTATGACAGCCGTCAGATGTCCCAGTTGTGCCAGACGTTCTGTACGTCGTCGTTGTCCTCCATGATGTCGATGAGCTTCTCCATGTTTTTGATGTCGCCCTCGCCGGACAGGGTGACGTAGTTCTGGGGTACCATCTCCACCTTGGCGGAGGCGAACACGTAGCCCTTCGCCTCCATGGCGGCCAGCACCGCGCCGAAATCGTCGGGAGCGGTGTAGATGGTGAAGCAGTCCTCGTCCGCCTCGAAGTCGGCCGCGCCGCAGTCCAGAGCGTCCATCATGACCACTTCCTCGTCCAGATCCTCCCGCTCAATAACCAGCACGCCCTTCTGGTCGAAGGACCAGGACACGCAGCCGGTGGCGCCCAGGTTGCCGCCGAATTTGTCGAAGTTGTGGCGCACCTCGGAGGCGGTGCGGTTGCGGTTGTCGGTGAGGGTCTCCACGATCACCGCCACGCCGCCGGGGCCGTAGCCCTCGTAGGTAATGGCCTCGTAGTCGTTGGCGTTGCCGGAGCCCACGGCCTTCTCAATGGTGCGTTTGATGTTGTCGTTGGGCATATTGGCCGCCCGAGCCTTGGCGATGACGGTGGCCAGACGGGAGTTGTTGTTGGGGTCGCCGCTGCCGCCGGTCTTGACGGCTACGATGATCTCCCGGGCGATCTTGGTGAAGGCTTGGGAGCGCTTGGCGTCCGCCGCGCCCTTGGTTTTCTGGATATTATGCCACTTGGAATGTCCTGACATGGTGGTATCGTTCCCTTCGTTGTGAGGTTAAGCCGCAAAGGCAAAAAATTCACCCCACAATATACCACATTTTTTTGGGCATTGCAAGGGCGGCGGCGGATTTTCCAACGGAATGTGAGAAACTGCCAGCCGATGAAATTTTCGAAACTTTTCTCTCTTCCCTGTTGCGTTTTCCAGCGGTGCCATGTATAATAATGGTGCAAAGACCCATGGGTCTTTGTTCGTGCTGTCTTTCAGCACGAACAAAGGTGCTTAGGGCAGAGGGAGGGGATGCGTATGATCGACAGCCCGCCGGGGGAAACGGCCCGCCGCGCGACGCGCCTAAGGGCGGCGGGTGATACGTAAGGCGCAGTGGCAAACCATCGGAAACGATGGGACGCAAAACCAGAGGCTGTCGGACGGTCACTTTCGCGAAACACGGGCCCGTCCTACGCTCGTTCGGCTGCACTGTATAACCCCCCGAGGGGGATTGGCAAACCATGGGAAACTGTGGGACGCAAAGCCAGGTGCTGTGGGCCGTGAGGATTCCCACGCGAGCCCAGCCGCAAAGCGGCGGGTCGTGTGGGAAAGAGGAGGAGCAAGAAAGCGAAACGGATGCTCGCCGTCAGGCGGGCGGAGTGGAGCGGACTTCGCTCCGACGAGGCCTATGCTCGACCGGTTGCACGGCAAATTACGGGAAACCGTAAGACGCAAAACCAGAGGCTAAGGGGCGCGCTGGCCCTC
>JAIEFH010000129.1 GCA_029067025.1 Oscillospiraceae bacterium
ACATGGTATATCTCCGCTGGGCGGACTGTAAAGATAAGCTGACCGACGACCAGCGGGAGCTGCTGCTGGCCCTGGACGGCGGCGAGGTCCAGGCGGACGACCTGGTGGAGCGCACCCAGATCCCCGTCAGGCGGGTGCTGTCCGCCCTGACCCTGCTGCAAATCCAAGGGTATGTGACAGAGGAGAGCGGCAAGCGGTTCCGGGCGGCCGTCAAATTGAAAATGGAGTAGTTGAGAGCATGGCAAAGACGAATTTGGTCATTGTGGAGTCGCCGGCAAAGGCGAAAACCATCGGGAAGTATCTGGGCCCCAGCTTTGAGGTGAAGGCGTCCATGGGTCACATCCGTGACCTGCCCAAGAGCAAGCTTGGGGTGGATGTGTCCACCTTTGAGCCGGACTACGAGAACATCAAGGACAAGGCGGACGTCATTAAGGAACTGCGCAAGTCCGCCAAGGCCAGCGACAAGGTCTATCTGGCCACCGACCCTGACCGGGAAGGGGAGGCCATCTCCTGGCATCTCCAGAACGTGCTGGGGGTGCCCAAGGAGAAAACCTGCCGGGTCACCTTCAACGAGATCACCCAGAAGGTGGTCAAGGAGTCCATCGCCAATCCCAGGGACATCGACCAGGATCTGGTGGATGCCCAGCAGGCCCGGCGGGTGCTGGACCGCATCGTGGGCTATCAGCTCTCGCCCCTGCTGTGGAAGAAGATCCGCCGGGGCCTGTCCGCAGGGCGGGTGCAGTCCGTAGCCACCCGGCTGGCGGTGGAGCGGGAGGAGGAGATCCGCGCCTTCACCCCCCAGGAGTACTGGTCCATCACCGCCGACCTGTCCCGTATCGCCCCCAACCTGGGCGGCTTCAAGGCTGACTTCTACGGAAGAGAGAAGCGGATGGAGCTGTCCAGCGAGGAACAGGTGAAGGGCATTGTGGATGCTGTGAAGGACGCTCCCTTTACGGTGACCAGCGTAAAGCGGCAGGAGAAGCACCGTTCTCCGGCCCCTCCGTTCACCACTTCCACGCTCCAGCAGGAGGCGTCCCGGAAGCTGAACATGATCCCCCGGCGCACCATGTCCATCGCCCAGCAGCTCTACGAGGGCATTGACATCGAGGGCGTGGGCACCGTGGGCCTCATCACCTATATGCGTACCGACTCCCTGCGTCTGTCCGAAGAGGCGCTGGCGGCGGCCAAAACCTTCATCCAGAGCCGCTACGGCAAGCAGTACTACCCGGAAAAGACCCGGCAGTTCAAGTCCAAGGGCAACGCCCAAGATGCCCACGAGGCCATCCGCCCCTCCGACGTGAACCTGACCCCGGAGGATCTGAAAAAGAGCCTCACTGCCGACCAATACCGCCTCTACAAGCTGATTTGGAGCCGTTTCCTGGCCTGCCAGATGGCGGGGGCGGTGTACGACAGCGTGACCATTGAAACCGAGTCCGCGGGCTACCGCTTCCGCGCCACCCATTCTTCTGTGAAGTTCAATGGCTTTACAGCAGTTTATGAGGAGAGCCGGGACGAGGACGAGGAGGCCCCCCAGTCCCCGCTGCCCGATTTGAAGGAGGGGGAGGCGCTGAAGCTCAACGGGCTGGCCCCTGCCCAGCACTTTACCCAGCCTCCGGCCCGGTTCACCGAGGCCACCCTCATCAAAGCGCTGGAGGAGAAGGGCGTGGGCCGTCCGTCCACCTACGCCCCCACCATCTCCACCATCACCGACCGGCAGTACGTGGTGAAGGAGGGCAAATATCTCCGCCCCACGCCGCTGGGCGAGGTGGTCACGGGGCTGATGAAGGATAAATTCCCCGACATCGTGGACACCGACTTCACCGCCCAGATGGAGGGCAAGCTGGACAAGGTGGAGGCCGGCGAGGCGGCGTGGAAGCAGGTGCTGGGCGAGTTCTACACCGGCTTTGACGCGGAGCTGAAAAAGGCGGAGAGCGACCTGGACGGCGAGCGCATCAAGGTGCCCGACGAGGTGTCCGAGGAGGTCTGCGACCTGTGCGGGCGGCAGATGGTGGTGAAATCCGGGCGGTTCGGGCGGTTTTTGGCCTGTCCCGGCTGGCCGGAGTGTACCTTTACCAAGCCGCTGGTGGTGGAGATGCCGGGGAAATGCCCCAAGTGCGGGGGCCGTCTGGTGAAGCGCACCGGCGTGAGCAAAAAGACCAACAAGCAGTACACCTATTACTGCTGTGAGCATTTGAACAGCAAGGTGGAGGCCAAGCGCTGCGAGTTTATGACCTGGGACGTGCCGGTGAAGGACGACTGTCCCGTCTGCGGCTGGACCATGTTCAAGCTGTCCGGGCGGGGATTCAAGCGGCCCTTCTGCATCAATCCGGAGTGCTCCAACTTCCTGCCGGAGGACAAGCGGGGCGGGTACAAGAAAAAGACGGACAACGCCGCCGAGGGGGAGAGCGCGGAGGCTGCGGAGAAGAAACCCGCCGCTAAGAAAACCACGTCGAAGACGGCGGCAGCAACCAGGAAAACCACCGCAAAAAAGAC
>JAIEFH010000013.1 GCA_029067025.1 Oscillospiraceae bacterium
CCCCCTCAAAGGCCAGGAGGGACTTGCCCACCCGCCCGTCGAAGATGATGTCGGAGTAGGCGTTGTCGTGGACGATGACGATGTGATGCTTTTTGGCAAACGCGATGAGCCTGGGATAGAACTCGTCCGGGGCCGCCGCGCCCAGCGGGTTGGCCGGATAGGACACCATCATAATTCGTGCTTTCTCCGCCAAAATCGGGTCAAAATGCTCCAAATCGGGCAGATAATCGTTCTCCGCCAGCAGCGGATAGTGGACGCACTCCGCCCCGCACAGGTACGGCCCCAGCTCAAAGATGGGATAGCCGGGGTCGGGCACCAGCACCACATCCCCAGGATTGCACAGTGTCCAGCCGATGTGGGTCAGCCCCTCCTGGGAACCGTACACCGCCATCAGTTCATCCGGGGCCAGCTCCACGCCGTACCGCCAAGCGTACCAGTTTTGCACCGCCGCCGTCAGCTCGGGCGTCTCGCCCAGAGAGTAGCGGTAGTTGTCCGGGTCGGACGCGGCCTGGGCCAGCGCCTCCACGATATGGGGCTCCGGCAGGAAGTCCGGCGTCCCGATGGACAGGTTATACACCGGCTTTCCCTGGGCCAGGCGCTCATTTTTCCTGTCGTCCAGCACATTGAAAATACCGGGCTGGAAGCCGTCCATCCGTCCCGCGAACTTGATCTCCATGGGTCATCCCCTCTTTATCTCTATTTCTTGAGCTGGGCCAGCAAAGCGTCACTGTCCCCATCCCGCTCACCCACCAGGATCAGGAACTGCTCCTCGTCCAGCACGGGCACGCCCAACTCCTGGGCCTTCCGCAGCTTGGAGCCGGCGGCCTCCCCGGCCACCACGCACCCCGTCTTTTTGGACACGGAGCCGGACACCTTGGCCCCCAGGGCCTCCAGTTTCTCCCCCGCCTCCTTGCGGGAATAGACGGACAGCTCGCCGGTGAGCACAAAGGTGATCCCCGCCAGCTTGTCCCCGATGGGGGCGGCCTGGCTGTCCATATTCACCCCCGCCTCCTTTAACGCGGCGATGAGATGCTGGCTCTGGGGGGCGGCAAACCACTCTGTCAGGTACTGGGCGGTGATGCCGCCGATGTCGTCGATGGCGGTCAGCTCCTCCTCGGTGGCCTGGGCCAGCGCGTCCAGCGAGCCGAACCGGGCGGCCAAAATCTTCCCCGCCTTCTGCCCCACCTGCCGGATGCCAAAGGCGTACAGCAGCTTGGACAGGTCATTCCCCTTGGACTTCTCAATAGCGGCCAATAAGTTCTCCGCCGACTTTTTGCCCATGCGGTCCAGCTTGGCCACGTTATCCTTTTCCAGCCGGTAGAGGTCGGCCGGGGTTTTCACCATCTTCGCGTCCACCAGCGCCTTCACCACCGCCGGGCCCAGGCCCTCGATGTCCATGGCGTCCCGGCTGGCGAAATGGGTCAGGTTGCGCAGCAGCTGGGCGGGGCACTCCGCCCCGGTGCAGCGGATGTGGGCGCCGTCCTCGTCCCGGGCCACCGCCGCGCCGCACACCGGGCACACCGTGGGCAGCAGATAGGGGCTTGTCCCCTCGGGCCGCTTCTCCTTCACCACGGACACGATCTCCGGGATGATCTCCCCCGCCTTCTGGACGATGACGGTGTCCCCGATGCGGATATCCTTTTCCGTGATGAAATCCTGGTTGTGGAGGGTGGCGTTGGTGACGGTGGTGCCCGCCAGCCGGACGGCGGAGACCACGGCTTTCGGCGTCAGCACCCCGGTGCGGCCCACCTGAACCACGATGTCCTCCACCACGCTCTCCTTCTGCTCCGGCGGGTACTTGTACGCCGCCGCCCACCGGGGAAATTTGGCCGTCTCCCCCAGCCCGTCCCGCTGTGCCAGGGAATTCACTTTTACGACCGCCCCGTCGATGTCGAAGGGGTATTTCTCCCTTTGATCCCCCAATTCAAAGATGGAGGACTGGATCTCATCCATGTCCCCGGACAGCTGGTAGTCGATGACCTTGAAGCGCAGGGAGCGCAGCCAGTCCAGTCCGGCGCTGTCCGTCTCAAAAGGCTCGTGGTCGGTGTACTGGATATTGAACACCACCATATCCAGCCCCCGGGCAGCGGCAATCTTGGGGTCAAGCTGCCGCATGGAGCCGGCGGCGGCGTTGCGGGGATTGGCAAACAGGCTCTCCCCCCGCAGTTCCCGCTCCTCGTTGAGCCGCTCAAAGGTCTTGCGGGGCATATAGACCTCGCCCCGGACGATGAGCGACCCCGGAGCGCCCTCCAGCTTCATGGGAATGGAGCGGATGGTGCGGATGTTCTCCGTCACATCCTCGCCCACCTGGCCGTCCCCCCGGGTGGCCCCCCGGACAAACACGCCGTCCTCGTACTCCAGCGCCACCGAAAGGCCGTCCACCTTGGGCTCCAGCAGGTACTGGGGCTGGGCCCCGCTCTCCCGCACCCGGCGGTCGAAATCCAGCAGTTCATCCGGGGAGAATACGTCCTGGAGGCTTTGCAGCGGCACCCGGTGGGTCACCTGCGCGAAACTGTCCAGCGCCTTGCCCCCCACCCGCTGGGTGGGGGAGTCCGGCGTCACCAGCTCCGGGTGAGCCGCCTCCAGCTCCTCCAGCTCCCGGAGCATCCGGTCGTACTCGAAGTCGGAGATGGTGGGCGCGTCCAATACATAATAGTTGTAGTTGTGCTCATTCAATATTTGCCGCAGCTCCGCGGCACGGGTTTCAAACTCCATTCAGCCCATCCCCTTGTCTAAATTCAAATAGGTATCGGGCGTCTCGCCCACAATGACCGTCTCCGCTACGCACACGCTGCTGGAAAC
>JAIEFH010000130.1 GCA_029067025.1 Oscillospiraceae bacterium
GACCCAGATTACCGTCAGCAGAAAGAACAGCCACACGGTGAGCACCGCGCCGCACAGCGGCGGGACGTACTTTCCGTAAAACCGCCAGATGGCCCACCAGCCCCATGGCAGGGCCAGACACACCGCCGTGATGGCCAGTCCGCCGATGATCCACCAGCCGCCCACATAGATCCAGCAGGACAAAAGCAAGAGAATCAAACACCCGCTGGCCGACCCCAGACAGACCGGCAGCTTGTTCCGCCCCACCAGGAAGGGCAGATTGGTAAAGCAGAAGGACAGGGCGATGGAGGTGAGCACGATCCAGAACCAATCCAGCGTGTGGAACACCGCCAGGTCGCAGATAAAGCAGGTGACCAAAGCGATGATATAGCTCACGGCGAAAAAACGCCGCGTCCCGCTGACCATCCACCGCCAGCGCTTGGCGGCCAGCTCCTGGGCGTGGGCCTGGTCGTCGTCACAGGCGGTAAAAAACTCGTGCTCCGTGATGTGCAGGGCGGCGCAGATGGCGGTGACCATGGACACGTCCGGGTAGGACAGCGCCCGCTCCCACTTGCTGATGGTGGACTCGGTGACGAACAGCTGCGCCGCCAGATCTTTCTGGGTCAGCCCCGCCTCCAACCGCTTCTTGCGGATGTATTCCCCAAAGGATTTCTTTTCATCGGTTTCGCTCATGTACGGTCACTCCTTTTCGGTGGATGTGTCTCCACCCTATCCGACATTGGGGAAAAAGTCAAGGCTTTTGGCCCAAAACCCAACTCGACCGTCAGGAAAGTCGGCCTATACCAACGGGTTCGGGCTTTTGCGAAAGAGCGCCCGCCCCGCGGGGCAGGCGCTCTCCTGTTATGATTATTGCAGCTTTTCCATCCCGATTTCCATCCGCCGCAGGGTCTCGTCCCGGCCCAGGATGCGGCAGATCTCCACCGCGCCGCCGGGGGTCACCGCCTTGCCCGCCGCGGCGATGCGCAGGGGCCACATGAGGGTGGCGTTCTTGACGCCCAGCTTTTCCGCCAGCCCCACCAGAGCGCCGTGGATGGCGTCCTGGCTCCAGTCCGCCAGGGCGGCCAGCACGGGGGCGGTCTGCTTCAGCATCTCCAGGGATACCTCGCCGGTGGTCTTGGACTTCTTGTTGGTGTACAGCTCCACGCCGTACTCGGGCAGGGCGTCGAAGAAATCCACCTTCTCCGGGATGTCGGACAGCTTCTCGCACCGGGCCTGGAGCAGGGCGGCGATGGCGGCGGCGTCATAGGCCCTGTTTTTCACCGACTTCCTGATCCACGGCTGCGCTTCCTTCGCGAACTCCTCCGGGGACAGGGAGCGCAGATAGGTGGCGTTGAAATAGTTCAGCTTTTCCATATCGAAGGCGGAGGGGGATTTGGAGATGCCCGCGATGTCAAAGGCCGCGATGAGCTCGTCCATGGTAAAGAACTCCTGCTCGGCGATGTCGCCGCGGGGGGCCCAGCCCAGCAGGGAGACGTAGTTCACCACCGCCTGGGACAGATAGCCCTGGGCCACCAGATCTTCGTAGGAGGGGTCACCGTAGCGCTTGGACATCTTGCGCACCACGCCCGTGACCGGGTCATTGAACATCACCGATGAGCAGTGGACATAGGTGGGGATCTCCCAGCCGAAGGCCTCGTACAGCAGGTTATACTTGGGCGCGGAGGACAGATATTCCGCGCCGCGCACCACGTGGGTGATGCCCATGAGGTGGTCGTCGATGACGTTGGCGAAGTTGTAGGTGGGCAGGCCGTCGGACTTGATGAGGATCTGATCGTCCAGTTCGGCGTTGTCCACGGTGATGCCGCCGTACACCGCGTCATGGAAGGTGGTACTGCCCTCCGGGATGCGCTGGCGGATGACATAGGGCTCCCCGGCGTCCAGCTTGGCCTGGATCTCCTCGGGGGAGAGGGACAGGCAGTGCCGGTCATACTTGGCGTTGGGGTCGGACTGGCGGAGCTCCTCCAGCCGCTCCTCCGAGCAGAAGCAGCGGTAGGCCAGGCCCTTCTCAATGAGCAGTTCGGCGTATTTGGCGTAGAGCTCCCGGCGCTCGGTCTGGATATAGGGGCCCACCGGGCCGCCCACGTCCGGCCCCTCGTCCCACGTCAGGCCGCACCGGCGCATGGTAGCGTAGATGACGTCCACCGCGTCCGCCACCAGCCGTCCCTGGTCGGTATCCTCAATGCGCAGGATGAATTTACCCCCCGCGTGGCGGGCGATCAGGTAGGTGTACAGCGCGGTGCGCAGATTGCCCACGTGCATATAGCCCGTGGGGGAGGGGGCGAACCGGGTGCGCACCTCTCCGTGGGGGATGCGGGATTCCATCTCATCAAACCAGCTCTTGTCTATGGACATGGTGAAAACCTCCGATCATATGATTCGCTCTGTTTCCCCGCCGGAAGGCGGGGGAACAGAACCGTTTGACTTGCTATGGTGAAAACCTCCAAATCATGTGGCACCATTATAAAAGGTAAAGCGGTATTTTTCAAGAGGGAAATGGGGCCCCCGCCATTAGGCGGCGGAAGCGGAGCAAAGCGGACTTTGCGACGACGAAAACGCCCCGCAGCATGGCTGCGGGGCGAACTGAACGGAGCCGGATTGGGGCTTCGGGATGCTTGGTCCGGGGGGGGGCCGGCGTGGGCCGGGGGGGGGGGGTTTTGAGCACGGGGGGGGGCGCCCGCGGCAGAGGGGGGGGTGGGGGG
>JAIEFH010000131.1 GCA_029067025.1 Oscillospiraceae bacterium
TGGCAGGCCCCCGCCGCAGGCGATGATAAGGCCCTCTTGTTCGCCGATCTCCCGGCACAGCTCCAGCTCCAAGGCACGGAAATATGCCTCGCCGTCCTGGGCGAAGATGTCGGGGATGGAGCGGCCCTCACGTTCCTCAATGAGGGCATCGGTGTCCACCAGGGGGCGGTCAAAGCGCTGGGCCAATAATTTACCGACAGTGGTTTTTCCGCAGCCCATCATGCCGATCAGCACGATATTTTTCACGGAAAGCGCCCCCTCACTCCAAGTTAGAGCGGAACCACCCCAGCACCCGGAATTCCCCGGTGGTCTGGGCCAGCTCATGGAGGGCGTCGCCCACCGCCGGATCGTCGGGGGCCCCGGTGAATTCCAGGAAGAACATATACTGCCAGCTCCGCTCAGGCAGGGGGCGGGACTCCAGCTTCACCATGTTGAGTCCGTGGACGGCAAACACGGTCAGAACCTCATGTAATGACCCCGCCTCGTGGGGCAGGACGAACAGGGTGCTGATCTTGTCCGCGCCGGGGCGCAGCTCCAGCCGGGGGGACACCACTACAAACCGGGTGGTGTTCTGGGTGTTGTGGTTGATGGCGTGGGCCAAGATGGTGAGGCCGTACAGCTCCGCCGCCCGGGCGGAGCAGATAGCGGCCTTGGTAATATCGCCGCTGTCCGCTACCATCTGGGCCGAGCCGGCGGTGTCCGCCTGGGGCACCTGCTTCCAGTCCGGGTGGGTGTTCAGGTAGCGCTCGCACTGGAATAGCCCCTGCTCATGGGAGTAAACGTGGGTGATGGTATCCAGCGTGGCGCCGGGGAGGGCCATGAGACAGTGCTCCACCCGCACGGTGGTTTCCCCCACCATGTAGCACTCGTACTGGGTCAGCAAATCGTAGATTTGTCTGATGGCCCCGGTGGAGCTGTTCTCGATGGGCAGTACGGCGTAGTCCGCCCGCCCCTCCCGCAGGGCCAGGAAGCAGTCCTCGAACTGCTCCAGACCGGCGGCGTCCACGCCGTCCCCAAAGAAGTTGACGGCGGCCTGCTCGCTGTAGGCTCCGGGCACACCCTGGTATACCACCCGGGGGGCGGCCACGGGCTGGCGCTGTGCGGCTTGTGCGTCCCGCCAGCGGCGGATGCCGGGGTTGTCCGGCCCCTGGCCCATCAGATCCCGCTGCTGCCGCCGGGACAGGGCCATGACGGTCTGGAACAGGGTGATGACGGAGGGGCGCAGCGCCTCCCCGGCCAGCTCCCCCTTGTTTTGCAGCACTTGCCTCTCCCGCTCCTGGTCCAGCACGGGGATGCCCTTGGCCTTCTTGTACTCGCCTACCCGGCGGGTCACGTCCATGCGCTGGCGGAACAGCTCCACCAGCTGGCGGTCAATGGCGTCGATGTCCCGGCGCAGGGATTGCAGATCGTCCATCAGCGGTACGCCTCCTTCAGCTCGATATAGTGCTCTGCGTTTTCCCGCAGTCCGACGATTTCCTCCTGGGTGAGAGGGCGGATCACCTTGGCCGGATTGCCCAGCACCAGGGAACCGTCGGGGGCGTCCGTTTTGCCGGTGACCACCGCCCCCGCGCCGATCATGCAGTTTTTGCCGATTCTCGCGCCATTGAGGACAATGGCCCCCATGCCAATGACGGTGTTGTCCCCCACGGTGCAGCCGTGGACGATGGCACCATGGCCCACGGTGACGCGGTCCCCCAGCACGGTGGGGTATACGTCGGAGTGGAGGACGGCGCAGTCCTGGACGTTGCAGCCCCGGCCCAGGGTAACGGGCTTGCCGTCCCCCCGGATCACGGCGTTGAACCACACCGAGCAGTCCGGCCCAAAGGCGACGTCCCCCGTCACGGCGGCGCCAGGGAGGATGACCACGTCCTCGTCTGTTTGACGCAGCGTTTTCAAATCCATAGTCAATTCCTCACAGTGTTCAAATTCCCATCAGCTCGCAGGCGGCAAGGGCCGCCGCCGCCTCGATGACGGGCACCGCCCGGTGGACTACGCAAGGGTCGTGCCGCCCCTGGAGCTCCAGCTCGGCGTTTATCCCCTTCGCCATGTCCACGGTGAACTGCCGGCGGGCGATAGAGGGGGTGGGGCGCATGGTCACCTCAAACACCAGCGGCATCCCGTTGGTGATGCCGCCGTTGATCCCCCCGGCGCAGTTCTGTTCCGCCTTGACGGAACCGTCGCCGTCCACATACAGCGGGTCGTTGGCCTCAGAGCCCCGCATGAGGGCGAAAGCCGCCCCCGCCCCAAAAGCCACCGCCTTCACCGCCGGGACGGCAAAAAGATATTGGGAAAAAATGCCCTCGGCGTTCTGGCCAAAATCGGGGGAACCCAGCCCTGCGGGCAGGCCGAACACCCCGCACTCGATGGAGCCGCCCACGGAGTCCTGCTCGTTTTTCGCCTCTAAGATTGCGGCCTGCATCTCTTCGCCTGCCTGGTCGTTGAGTACCGGGAAGTCCTTGCCCGCGCAGGCCCGCAGGGACTCCCAGTCCTCCAGGCTGTCGTCGTTAATCCCGTAGATCGTGCTGATATGCGCCCCCACCCGCACGCCCCTCTGGGCGAGAAGCTGCTTGGCCACCCCGCCGGCGAACACCAGGGGTGCGGTGAGCCGCCCGGAAAAGTGCCCGCCGCCCCGGTAATCGTTAAACCCGTCGTAGCGCACATGGGCGGCATAGTCGGCGTGGCCGGGGCGGGCCAGGTCTTTGGTGCGGGCGTAATCCCCCGAGCGGGTGTCCGTGTTCTCTATGACGGCGCACAGCGGCGCGCCGGTGGTCTTGCCCTCGAACACGCCGGACAGGATCCGGGGCTCATCCGCCTCCCTCCGGGCGGTGGACAGGGCGTTTTTGCCGGGGGCGCGGCGACTGAGGTCAAAGCGGATGGCCTCTAAATTCAGCTCCAGCCCGGCGGGGACGCCCTCCAGCACCACGCCGATGGCGGGGCCGTGGGATTCGCCGAAAATGGAATATTTCATGGCGTTATAACTCCTTGTATACGGTTACAGAGTGATCCAATAGCGTTCCAGGTCGATGTCCTCGTTCGGCTCGTGGACGGTACATTCATACACGCCGCCATTGGCCAGGATGGTGCGGCGGCTGCCCGGGTTGTTCGGCTCGCAGGAAATCAGCACTCTGTCAAGGCCGATTTCTTTGCAGAAGGGCAGGGCCAGACGGAGCGTCTCCTTGGCGTACCCCTTCCGCCGCTCAATCGGGCGGACGGAGTACCCGATGTGCCCGGCGTACTTTTCCAGATACTCGTTGAAATAGTGGCGTATCTGAATCATCGCCACCACCCTGCCGTCCGATTCCCGGACGGCCAAAAACTGGGTGGCCTGAACCCTGCCCTCCGGCACGGTGGCAGGGTTCAGGCAGCTGGCCGTGGCGGCCAGCCACTGCTCCGCGCTCTCGGCATGGCGCAGGGGGCCGCAGCCGTCCATGGAGCTGTTTGCGTCCTGGCACTCCTGGCGATAGGCCCACACCTGGTCTAAATATTCCTCACTGGGGATCACTAATTTGATTGCGTCCATATGATTTCCCTCATTCTGATCTTTGGAGCTTCCCGCCCAGCCGTTCGTACTCCTCCCAGAAATCCGGGTAGGACTTGGCCACGCACTCCGCCCCCAGCACCGTGACCGGCTTTTCGCACCGGGTAGCGGCAATGGCGGCCATCATGGCGATGCGGTGGTCGTTGAAGCCGTCCACGGTAACGCCGCCTGTCAGCGTGTCCTTCCCCCGGATGGTGAGAGAATCCGGCCCCTCGGCCACGTCCGCCCCCAGGGTGTTAAGCACCTGGGTCACGGCAGTCAGCCGGTCGCTCTCCTTGATGCGCAGGCGGGCGGCGTTGGTCAGCCGGGTGATTCCAGGGCGCAGCGCCGCCATGGCCGCCAGGGGGGGCACCAGGTCGGGACAGCCGGACACGTCGATGTCTACATCCCCAGGCTGGGACAGCTCCCGCGCGTGGGTGGCAATAACACGGTCCCCCTGGACAGTGTCGAAGTCCAGGCCGTTGATCTCAACTGGGTTCCCCAGGGCTTTGGCGGCAAACCAGAAGCCTGCCTGTGACCAGTCGGCCTCCACAGTGAAAGGACAGGGCTGATAACGCTGCCTGCCGGGGATGAGGAAGCTGTTCTCCCGCGCCTCGATCGTGATACCGAACCGTTCCAGCACATCCAGCGTCATGTCCACATAGCCCCGGCTCTCCAGGAGGGAGGTGAGGATGATCTCGCTGTCCCCATCCCGCAGGGGCAGGGCGTACAGCAGGCCGGTGACGAACTGGGAGGACACGTCGCCGGGGAGGCGGTATTCCCCTGGGGTGAGCATCCCGGTGACGGTGAGCACGCCGTCTTTCAGCTCGTGATAGATGCCTTTCTGGTCGAACAGGTCGAAATAGGGCTTCTGGGGCCGCTCCATCAGCCGCCCCCGGCCGGAGAAAATGCCGCCGCCCCGCACCGCCAACGCGATGGGGATGAGGAAGCGCAGCGTGGAACCGCTTTCCCCGCAGTCAAGGTGGGGGTAGGCCAATCGCCGCAGGGGGGACATGGTGCTTGCCCCCATGCCCCGGACGGTGACGGTATTCCCGTCCCTCTCAAAATCTGCCCCCAAATTGTCCAGGCAGTCCAGCGTGGCCTCGATGTCCTGGGAGAAAGCTACGTTGGAAATGACGCTCTCTCCGTCCGCCAAAGCGGCGGCGATGAGGGCCCGGTGGGCCTGACTTTTTGACGGCGGCGGGGTGACGGTTCCGGTTAATTTGGCTGGTGTGATGGTGATATTCATAGTGCCGCCTCAATTCCGCCCATAAACGGCCCCCAGATTGTCCAGCACATCGTCCTTCTTCATCTTGACCGGGAGTGCTTTGCCCATTTTCTCCAGGAAAATCATTGTGATAGAATCCCCAGCGGATTTTTTGTCCAGGCCCACAGTCTCCACCACCAGATTCCAGTCATCCACCCCCTCAAGGGTGCAGTTGTCAATGGCAATGTGGTCAGGAAGGTCAAAGGCTTTCAGCAGAGCCAGGAAAGGCTGAAAATCGTCATCCTGGGTGATGCCCAGGCCAACGCCGATCTGCATGGCGGTGAACATCCCCGCCGCAACCGCCTGGCCGTGGGTCCAGGTCTCGTAGTTCCCAAGCCGCTCATAGGCGTGGCCTACGGTGTGGCCAAAGTTCAAAATCATCCGCAGGCCGGTGTCCCGCTCATCCTCCATGACAACCTGCCGTTTAATATCACAGCAGATATACAGGACGTGTTCGATATGCTCCATGATCTCCCGGCGGGAGGGATGGGCACAGAGGAAGTCGAAGAAGCCCTTGTCCCAGATGCAGCCGTACTTGATGACCTCCGCCATGCCGTCGGAGAAGGTGCGGTCGGTGAGCGTGTCCAGCACGTCCGGGTCCATGAGCACCAGCTTAGGCTGGTAAAAGGCCCCGGCCAGATTTTTTCCCGCCTTCAGGTCGACGGCCACCTTGCCGCCCACGGAGGAGTCCACCTGGGCCAGCAGGGTGGTGGGGATCTGTACCAAGCCCACCCCCCGCAGGACGGTGGCGGCCCCGAAGCCGGCCAGGTCGCCCACTACGCCGCCGCCCAGGGCGACGACGGCGTCGGTGCGGGTGAGGCCAAATCCCATGAAGTCCTCCCAGAGCTGGGCCAGTTGGACGGCGTTTTTGCTCTCCTCCCCAGCGGGGATGGTAAACAGCGCCGTCTCAAATCCGGCGGACTCCAAACCGGCCTTCACCCGGTTATAGTAGAGGGGCCCCACATTGGTATCGGTGACCACGGCGATTTTGGAGGCGCGGGGCAGGACGGCCCGGACGCGCTCGCCGGTCTGGGCCAGCAGGCCCCGCTCAATGAGGATGTCGTATTCCCGGCCCGGCAGGGCCACGGTAAGCGTTTTCATTTGTCCGCCTCCTTATAATTTGTCCACAATGTCCCGGAGTGTGTCCAGAAATGCTTCCTCGCCCCAGGTGTTGATCTTGAAGAACATGGCCTGGCTGCCCCCGGCGGTCATGGCGGTGAGGTGGAGATTTTCCCCTTCCCCCACCAGGGTGAGGCACAGGGCCACCCGGTTGCTGCCGCTCCAGCTGTACCGCTCGTACATCCGCACGGCCACCCGGGTGTTCCCCATGGTGAAGGAGGCGGTGTCCTCCAGGGAGGCGGACATACTGCCGTTAAGCACGCCCTGATCCAAACGGACCAGCACCAGGTCAAAGTCGCCGGTGAAAGTACGCTCTAATTTAGCCATGAACCTCAGTCCTTTCTGTTTCGTCGGGGCGGAACCCCGATTTACACTAAAGTTTTGCCCATCTCGTCGGGGCAAAGTCCATTCCACGGCAAACGCCCTTCGGGCATTTGCCGGTTCATTTCCTTGCCCCTCCTCTCCCCATAAAGCCAGAGGGCGGCTTTATAGGGGCCCCGATTTACACTAAAGTTTTGCCCATCAAATCAATCAGGGGATTCAGTTTGCCCATCAGGTGCCGGAACTTCTCCGGGGTCAGGGATTGGGCCCCGTCGCACTTGGCGTGGGGGGGATCGTTGTGCACCTCCACCATCAGGCCGTCGGCGCCCACCGCCACGGCGGCCATGGCCAGCGGCTCCACCATCCAGTACATCCCGGCGGCGTGGGAGGGGTCCACCACGATGGGCAGGTGGCTCATCTGCCGGATGGCGGGGATGGCGGACAGATCCAGCGTGTTGCGGGTGTAGGTCTCAAAGGTGCGCACGCCCCGCTCGCACAAAATCACGTTTTCATTGCCCGCGGCCATGATGTACTCCGCCGACATGATCCACTCCTCGTAGGTGTTGGAGAGGCCCCGCTTGAGCAGGACGGGCTTGGACAGCTTGCCCACCTCTTTCAAGAGGTCGAAGTTCTGCATATTCCGGGCGCCCACCTGCACCAAGTCCACCTTTTCCTCGAACAGCTCGCAGTAGCGGGGGGCCATGATCTCGGACACGATGGGCAGGCCGGTGGCGGCCTTGGCCTCCAGCAGCAGCTCTAACCCGTCGGTGCCCAGCCCCTGGAAGGAGTAGGGGGAGGTGCGGGGCTTGAACGCGCCGCCCCGGAGCAGGGCGGCTCCGGCCCCCTTCACGTCCTGGGCCACGCCGATGATCTGCTCTTCGCTCTCCACCGAGCAGGGTCCGGCGATGACGGTGAATTTGTTCCCGCCGCCGATGGGAACGCCGGACACGTCCACCACGGTGTCCTCCGGGTGGAACTTGCGGTTGGCCTTTTTATAGGGCTCCTGCACCCGCATGACCCGCTCCACGTCGTCGTTCCAGGACAGCTTATCCATGTCGATGTGGGCGGTGTCGCCCACCAGCCCCAGGATGGAGCAGCCAACGCCGTTGGTGATGCCCACGGTGACGCCGTGGTCGCGCTCCAGCTGGGCCACAAGGGCCTGGATCTTCTCCTGGCTGACGCCGGGTTTCATGACAATAACCATAATAAAAAACCTCTCTTTTTGAAAATATAAAGAAGCCCACAGACCGCACGCGATCCATGAGCTTCCCGATGATACACAAATTCAGGCGGGGCCTGCCGCCCCTCACTCACGCGCCGCGTTTCTCCATGCCAAAATAGCCGAACCCGCTAAATCGAGTCCAGCCATAGGTAAAGGTGAAGCTGTGGGCGGCAGAGAGGGCCATAAGAACATACCTCGCAGATTTGATTGGGGACATTATATACTGTCGCGCATTAAATTGCAAGAGCTTTTTTCCCCGTCTTGACAGGTAAGGTGCTGTGGGAATAAAATAGGAAAAGAAAGTTCAAGGAGGCCGCAATCATGAGCCACACGGTGGAAATCTTATCGGTGGGCACCGAGCTGCTGCTGGGCAGCATTGTCAACTCGGACGCCCAGGCCCTCAGCCGGGAGCTGACCGGGCTCGGGCTGAACGTGCTGTACCACTCGGTGGTGGGGGATAATCCGGGGCGATTGCGCGCTGCGGTGGAGCTGGCGAAGAGCCGGGCGGACGTGATCGTCACCACCGGCGGGCTGGGCCCAACCTGCGACGATTTGACCAAGCAGACCCTGGCGGAATGCTTTGGCAAGCAGCTGGTGTTCCACCCCGAGTGCGCCGAGGGCATCCGGTGCTTCTTCCACCGGCAGGGCCGCGAGATGACGGACAACAACCTCCAGCAGGCGTATCTCCCCGAGGGCTGCACCGTGCTGGACAACGCCTGGGGCACCGCCCCGGGCTGTGCCTTTGAAGCGGCCGGGACGTATGTGGTCATGCTTCCCGGCCCGCCCCGGGAGTGCCTGCCCATGTTCCGGGAGCGGGCCATGCCCTGGCTGGCCCGCTTAAGCGAGGGGATCATCCGCTCCCGCACTCTGCGGGTGTTCGGCCTGGGGGAGTCGGCGGTGGAGTCCCTGCTTCGGGACCGGATGAATGAGCTGACCAACCCCACCCTGGCCCCCTACGCCAAGGAGGGTGAGGTGGAGCTGCGCGTCACCGCCAAGGCAAACACTGAGGCAGAGGCGGACGCCCTCATTGCCCCGGTGGAGGAAGAGGTTCGCGCCCTGCTGGGCGGCCTGGTGTACGGCGTGGATGTGTCCGGCCTGGAGCAGGTGGTGCTGGACGGCCTGCGGGAGCGGGGCCTCACCCTGGGCACGGCGGAGAGCTGCACCGGGGGCCTCATTGCCAAGCGGATCACCGACGTGCCTGGAGCGGCGTCGGTGTTCAAGGGCGGCGTGGTGAGCTACCACTGCGAGGTAAAAGCGGGGGTGCTGGGGGTGTCCCAGGCCCTGCTGGACGAGAAGGGCGCGGTATGCGCCGAAGTGGCGGAGCAGATGGCCCAGGGGGCCAGAAAGGTGCTGGGCTGCGATGTGGCGGTGTCCGCCACCGGGGTTGCGGGGCCCGACCCGGACGACCGGGGCAACCCGGTGGGGCTGGTATTCACCGCCCTGGCCGCCCCGGACGGCGTCTGGGTGAAGGAGCTGAACCTGGCCAGCCAGAGCGCCCGGCGGGACCGCACCCGGAACCTGGCCGCCAACCACGCCCTGGATATGGTCAGGCGTTGGCTGGCGGGGCTGAACCCGGAGGGTACCGCATGAAACGCTGGAAGAAGGGCCTGCTGGCGGCGGTACTGCTGGCGGCGCTGGCGCTGGGCATGGCCGGCCCCGCGTTCGGCTCCGGCTCCAACGCCGAAGTGAACCTGATGGCGGTGAACGAGCGGGTGCTGGTGGAGCTCACCACCGAGAATATGCCCCGCACGGTGGGCGGGGTGCTGTACGTGCCCTATACCATGCTGTCCAATCTGTCCACCGGCATTGATTTGGGAATAAGCTCCCTATACAGCACCACCCGGCGCACGGTGCTGGTGACCGACCGGGGCCGGAGGGGAATCATGTTTGACCTCCAGACCAATACTGCCGAGGATCTGGACGGCAATCCGGTGTCCGCCAGGGCCATGGTGCGCAATGCCACCGTCTTTGTGCCCATCGACTTTCTGTGCCAGTATTTCGGTACGATCAGCTGCTCCCGTACGCCGACCCCGTACGGCACCCTGATCCGGGTGACCAACGCCAACGTGATCCTCAGTGACCAGAGCTTTGTGGATGCGGCGGACAGTCTGCTGGCAAGCAGCCTGAGCCACTATCTGGAATCTGCTGGCAGCGCCAATGCCCAGCCTATCCCCTCCGGCGGAGTGCAGACCTCCGAGCCCCCCAGCGGGGCGGAGCTGTACCTGGCGTTCCGCTGCGGGGCCGAGGGGGAGGAGTGCGCCCGGCTGGTGGAGGGCCGGGAGCTGCGCTCGCTGTTCCTCTTCACGCCGGAGCAGATGGAAGAACAAGACGATCTGGTTCGCCGCCTGGTGGGGGCGGGCCACACGGTGGGGATGCTCCTGACGGGCGAGAACG
This sequence comes from Oscillospiraceae bacterium, assembly GCA_029067025.1. GTDB lineage: Bacteria > Bacillota > Clostridia > Oscillospirales > Oscillospiraceae > Enterenecus. The sequence goes on from JAIEFH010000131.1 coordinate 9,841, forward strand.
CGGAGGACTGTCTGACCCAAGGCTCGGAGGGGGCGGCGCTGCTGGCCGCCATCGCCCGGTACCCGGCCCTGGTGGTCAGCGCTCCCAATCTGGACGAACCGGGCCGGGAGGAGCTGGCGGAAGCGGGCTGGGCGCTGTGGGACGCCGACGTGTTTGAGGAAGACTACCCCTCCGGCTCCGCCCTGGTGCGGGGGCTGTCCCCCCAGCAGATGAACTATGTGGAGCTGGAATGCGGCTCCGGGGGCGCGGCTTTCCTGCGGGAGGTGCTGAGCACTATGGACGAGGAAGAGTGTCAGGCGTACCAGCCCACCGCGCCGGCGCTGACATAAAAAGAACGTGCCCGCCCTTTGAACGGGGCGGGCGCTTTTTTTGCCTGACGGCCGGGTGCCTCAGGCGGCCCGCTTTCAGCGGGAGGGGCCTTCGGCGACCTACTTTCTGCTTGTGCAGAAAGTAGGCAAAGACACACTTAGGGGGACGCCCGCCGGTTCGAAGCGGCCCCATGGGCCGCTCTCACAGGCCGGGCTTCCCCCTAAGAACCCCCTTTCTTAAGGGCATGCCGCTTGTAAAGGCGTGGTGACCTTTCCGGCGCGTGGTGCTTTCGCATGGATTTCCCCCTATTTTCGCTGCCGCTCCACTTGCGGACACGGAATCTGCCGTGCCGTCCAGTGCCAGCGCCTGGACAGAGGGGGTGGCGAACACTGCCGGCCCGCCTGAAAAACGCCTCCATGGCTTTTTCATAGGCTTTGGAGCAGGTGCATAGGGCGGCGGGTGATCCACGAGCGAAGAGCGGCTGCCGCCCGCGCCCCGTAGCATAAGGCAGCTGCTCTGAGCGACGGATCACACGCTGCCCTCCTGATCCGGCTTGTCCGTACGGCCTAACAGGTAATCTGTAGTCACATCCAGATAATCTGCGATTGCGACTAGAATTTCGTAGTTGGGCCGTCGATTACCCAACTCATACTGCTGATAAGTGTGTGTGGCAATTCCTACACATTCTGCAACTTCTCGTTGCATGAAACGCTTTCGTGTGCGTGATTCTTTTAAACGTTCTTTAAATGGAACCATTTAAACACCTCACAACTTATTGACAATCACGGTTTGAGGGTGTATAATATCTCATATCGTGATTGCTTGATTTAGGAAAGGAGTGACGCTCATGACCGCCCTAATGGAAATTCTCTATTGCTACGCGCAGGATCATGAAGTAGAGGCCCTTTTGGCCCGGGACGATGAGTATAAGGAGTGTGCCCGCTGTACGCGGAAGCAGGAGACACGTCTCCGTGCCTCGTTGGACAAGACTTCTGAAGGTATGCTGAATGAATTCTTGGAAGAGCAGAAGCTGCTCCAATTCAGGGAAGAGGAGGCCCATTTTCTGGCCGGCTTTCAGATCGCGTTAGCGCTGACGCGGTAAAAATCTCGCCCATCCAGGCGCTGGCCGTGGGCCGCATCATATTCAGTGACTGGACATCGGCGGTAGCGCCAATAGGGGGAAATGCGTGCGAAAGCCCCGCGCGCCGGAAGGGTCACCGCCTTTTGGCAAGAGGCGGCCGGGGATACCTAAGGGGCGGGAGCCCCTTAGGCGCGCTCTTTGGTCACTTTCTCTCGCGTGAGAGAAAGCGACCCGCCGGAGGCACGCCCCCTTGGGGGCAGGGGGATTTCTCACAGGTCGAGCATCACCCGCTCGATATTGTTGACCGCCTCATCCACGAGGCCGTCAACATCAAGGGCCTTCTCGGCTTCCTCCAGCTCCTCCAGCTTGGGCTTGGTGCGGGGGTGCTTGGGGGTGAACACGGTGCAGCAGTCCTCGTAGGGCAGGATGGACGTTTCAAAGGTGCCGATTTTCCGGGACACCCGGACGATCTCCTCCTTGTCCATGCCCACCAGCGGGCGCAGGACGGGGACAGTACACACCGCGTCGGTGCACACCATGGCCTCCAGAGTCTGGCTGGCCACCTGGCCCACCGACTCGCCGGTGACCAGGGCATGGATGTCGTGCATTGAAGCCACCCGGCAGGCAATGCGCATCATAAACCGCCGCATGAGGATGGTGAACAGCTCCTCGGGGCAGGAGCGGCGCAGCTCCTCCTGGATCTTGGTGAAGGGCACCACGTGGACGCACTGCTTGCCGGTGTAGGGCACCAGCAGACGGGCCAGCTCCAGCACCTTCTCCTTGGCCTCCGGGGAGGTGTAGGGGTAGGAGTAGTAGTGGATCATGTCCACGATGACGCCCCGCTTGGCAATCATATAAGAGGACACCGGGGAGTCGATGCCGCCGGACAGCAGGGACAGCGCGCGCCCGCCCATGCCCACGGGCAGGCCGCCGGCGCCCGGTTCCGGGTCGGCGTGGATGTAGGCGTCGAAGTCCCGCACCTCCACATGGACGGTGAGCTCCGGGTGGTGCATATCCGCCGTCAGGTGGGGATAGCGGTCGTGCAGCTCGCCCCCCACGTACTGGGAGAGCTGGATGGAGGTCATGGGGAAGGTCTTGTCCGCCCGCTTGGACTCCACCTTGAAGGAGTGGGCGGCCCGTAGCTTGTCCCCCAGGTAGTCCACCGCGCAGGCCACAATGGCGTCCTTGTCCTTGGGACAGGCCCGGGCGCGGCATATGCCCACCGCGCCGAACAGCTTGCCCATGGCCTCCCAGGCGCCCTCAAAGTCGCAGGAATCGTCCAGCGGCTCCACGTAGGTGGTGGACTGGCGGGTATACACTTTAAAAGAGCCGTATTTTTTCAGCCGCCGCTTGGCGTTGCCCATCATTTTTTCCTCAAAGCCCCGGCGGTTCAGGCCCTTGAGCACCATCTCTCCCTGCTTGAGCAGGATGATCTCTTGCATAAACTTCCCTTGCTTTCCGTTTTTTGTCCTCCTATTTTACAGGGACAACAGGCGGCTGTCAAGGGCGGGAGCGCGGGGAGAGAGGGAAGGAAAGCGCTGTGCTCTATGGCCTGACTGGCTTGTGGTGAACGAATTGAATCGGACTGATGCCTGTGATATAATTAAAACAATGAGCTGGAATTTGGAGGGATAGGTCTATGACTTTATATCATTATTTTGATAGAACTATTGGCCCATTCATGAACATATCTGATTTGGGAATAGATGAAGCAAAAGAATTGTTAGAGAAAATAAAGGGAAATAGGCCTAATTGTCAGTGTGCTAAAAGGCAAGCGTGTTATGTGGAGGATAGATTGTACTATGAGAATATTCTGAGAAGTGAATTTCTGAAAAAGGGCGGCAAAATAGAGAGACGAGTTCCACATTACATGGTTGTTGAACATAGTCCATGGCTAAGTACTTGGTATGATAATTCGGATTTTATAAAAATACCAATTGAGGAATTTGATATTTCAACGTTATCGTTTACATATGGTGATTCACACCCGACCTTTAGTCCAAAAGTAAATGACGGAAAAGAGTATCGAAAGAAATTGTATACTTATGAAGAAATATTACAAGTTATTGACAAGTATGGATTGCCACAGGAATGGAATGATGATGGGAAATATGGGCCTGAACGATATATTGAAGTTCATATTTGGAGTGATGAGACAATAAAAAAATATTTAATGTGATTTAAACAACTTCCTGCTTACAGGGGAGCTGCCCATTTTTGTCAATTAGTGGAGGGCCTTTCGGTCAGCGCCGAGCTGGATTTTTGTTTCTGCCCGATTTTCCTTGTGTCCCGGACCGCGATGTGTTAAAATCTGGGGAGTATACGGAAAGAGAGAGAGGGGGAGGGGCCGTGTCGGGAGCGCGGCCTCAAAATCATATGCCAAACAGGATTGGATTTGACAACCAGCGCTATCTTGACACCCAGTCCGCCCACATCCGGGAGCGCATCGCCCAGTTCGGCGGCAAGCTGTACCTGGAGTTCGGCGGCAAGCTGTTTGACGACTACCACGCCGCCCGGGTGCTGCCCGGCTTCGCCCCGGACAGCAAGATCCGGATGCTCCTGGAGCTGCGGGACAGCGTGGAGATCGTCATGGCCATCAACGCCGCCGACATTGAGCAGAACAAGGTCCGGGGGGACCTGGGCATCACCTACGGCGAGGACGTGCTGCGGCTCATCGACACCTTCCGGGGGGAGGGGCTGTACGTGGGCAGCGTGGCCATCACCCGGTACGCCGCCCAGCCTGCGGCGGACGCCTTCAAGCGCCGCCTGGAGAATCTGGGGGTGAAGGTGTACCTCCACTACCCCATCCCTGGCTATCCCCACGATGTGGGGCGCATTGTGTCCGAGGAGGGCTTTGGCCGCAGCGACTACATCGAGACCACCCGGCCCCTGGTGGTGGTCACCGCCCCCGGCCCCGGCTCGGGGAAGATGGCCACCTGCCTGTCCCAGCTCTATCACCACCATGTCCGGGGCGAGCGGGCAGGGTACGCCAAGTTCGAGACCTTCCCGATCTGGAACCTGCAATTAAAACACCCGAAGAATATGGCATATGAGGAGGACACTGCGAA
>JAIEFH010000132.1 GCA_029067025.1 Oscillospiraceae bacterium
ACCGACACATGCCGAAAGCCCTGGTCGGCGATATGGAGCACGTCGGCGGCAAAGTCCGGGGTGTGGCGGGTGAAGGTGCCGCGCAGATAATAGTCCTTCTCCCCCCTGCCCTCTACCAGCTTCTGAAATTTGGGCAGGATCACATCGTAGCTGCCGCCGCCGCTCACCGTCTTGCGCATCCTGTCGTTGACCTCGGGCCGTCCGTCCAGGGACAGCACCGCGTTGGACATCTCCCGGTTGATGTACTCGATGTTCTCGTCATTGAGCAGCACGCCGTTGGTGGTAATGGTGAACCGGAAGTTTTTCCCGCGCTCCTTCTCGATGGAGCGGGCATATTCCACGGTGGCCTTGACGGTATCCATGGCCATCAGCGGCTCACCGCCGAAAAAGTCCACTTCAATGTTCCGGCGGTTGCCGGAGCGCTCAACGACAAAGTCAATGGCCTTTTTCGCCGTCTCTATGTCCATCGTCATGCGGTGGCCGGTGCCAAAATCACCGGTGGAGGCGAAGCAGTACTGGCAGCGCAGGTTGCAGTCGTGGGACACGTGGAGGCATAGGGCCTTGATGGGGGCGTCCTGCTGCATGAGCGTGGCCGCGGCCGGGTCGATGTAGTTGTCATCGGTAAACAGCAGGCCGTTTTTTTGCAGCTCCAGCAGCTCTGCCCATGCCTCGTCCACAACAGCGGGGGCATACTGAGGCAGCTTGCCGTAGATTTCCGGGGGACAGGCGTCGGCCATGGGGGCGTCCTGCAGGGACAGCACATCGTAAGCGGCCCGATCCAGCACGTGGACAGCGCCGCTGTTCACATCCACCGCCACGGGCACGCCCAGACAGATAAATGTATGAACCATTTTTGGATCCTCCTTTGATACGCAGAAAAAGGGTGGGACAAAGCCCACCCTTTCCGGCGCTCTAATGAATTACTTGTTATTCTCGCACTTCTGGTTGGCCACGGTGCAGGAGGTCTTGCAGGCGGACTGGCAAGAGGTCTGGCACTCGCCGCAGCCGCCGTGGGCCGCGCTCTGCTTCAAGGTGGCGCCGTTCAAAGTCTGGATATGAGTCATAGGTAGTTTCCCTCCCATTCAAAATGTTGGCTTATTATACCACACCATTCGCCGGAATTCAATACCATTATTTTTTGACATTTTTCCGCCATACCTTGAAATACCGCTCAAAACAGAAGAAGCCCCCGTTGACGATGTCAACGGGGGCTGGAAGGATTTTGCTGGAATTAGAAATCCACCTCAGTGTCGTAGTAGCAGCACTTGAGCAGCTTCTCCATCTCCTCTACGGAGGGCTGACGGGGATTGGAGCCGGTACAGGCATCGCCAATGGCGTTGACGGCGATGTCGTGGAGCCGCTCCAGGAACACCTCCTCGGGCACGAAGCCCTTCTCGCAGGGGTAGCTGTCCACACCATACTGACCGATGCCGTGGGGGATGTTCAGGTCGTCATTCATCTTGCGCAGGTATGCAATGAGCAGCTTGATCTTTTCCTCAATGGTATCGCCGCCCAGGCCCATGAAGTCGGCGATATCGCCGTACCGCTTGGCGGCGGTTTCGTCTTTGGCGTTGAACGCGATAACCTTGGGCAGGTACATAGCGTTGGCCGCGCCGTGGATGATGTGGGCGCCGTAGTCAGCAAAGGCCGCGCCGGTCTTGTGAGCCATGGAGTGGACAATGCCCAGCAGAGCGTTGGAGAAAGCCATGCCGGCCAGGCACTGAGCGTTATGCATGGAGTCCCGCTTGGCCATGTCGCCGTTGTAGGAATCCACCAGGTCGTTCTGGATCATCTTAATGGCGTGGAGGGCCAGGGGGTCGGTGTAGTCGCAGTTGGCGGTGGACACATACGCCTCAATGGCGTGGGTGATGGCGTCCATACCGGTGTGAGCCACCAGCTTCTTGGGCATGGTCTCAGCA
>JAIEFH010000133.1 GCA_029067025.1 Oscillospiraceae bacterium
CCGAACTTGTCCGCCAGCTGCTTGGCCACGGATTTGTAGCCCTCCCGGTTGATCTCGCCAGCGTAGATGTCGGTGGCCTCAGCCTCGATGCCGAACACGTCCTTGGCATCCTCCTCGTTGGAAATGCACACGTCCACGTACTGGCACAGGTCGGTCATGGCGGCCCGGGCCTGTTCACGGGTCCACAGCTTGCCGCGGTAGTTCAGGTCGCAGGAGATTTTGATGCCGCGGGCCTTGGCGGCCTTGCAGGCGTCCTTGCAGATCTCTACCACGTTGGGGCCCAGGGCCGGGGTGATCCCGGTGAAATGGAACCAGTCTACGCCCTCGAAAATGGCGTCCCAGTCGAAGTCGGCGGTGGTGGCTTCCTGAATGGCGGAGTGGGCCCGGTCATAGATGCACACGGAGCCGCGCTGGGAAGCGCCCTTCTCGTTGTAGTAGATGCCCACGCGGTCACCGCCCCGGACGATCTTGGAGGTGTCCACGCCGTAGCGCCGCAGGGAGTTCACTGCGCACTGGCCGATGGCGTGGGTGGGCAGCTTGGTGACATAGACGGCGTCGAGGCCGTAGTTGGCCAGAGAGACGGCCACGTTGGCCTCGCCGCCGCCGAAGGTGAACTCCAGGTGGTCGGCCTGGACAAAGCGCTCGTAGTTATAGGGCTGGAGCCGAACCATGATCTCGCCGAAAGTCACTACTTTGGACATTTTCATTGCCTCCTAAAAATTTTCGTGTTACTTTTGCACCAAATGGATAGCGAAGCCGGATACTTCGTTCTTGAGATAGATGGCATGGGTCTTGCCCTTGGTGTCCAGCACGCGGCTATCCTCGATGAACTCCACGCCCTGGCGGCCCAGGTGGTACACGGCCCGGTCCACGCTGTTGGTGCCGATGGCGATGTGGCCGTGGGCGCCCCGGCCGGGCTTCTTCATGCACTCCACGGCTTTGTCCGCAAAGATGGAGGAGTTACCCGCCTTGAACTCCAGCCCGAACAGGGCGCACAGGGTCTTGGCGGTCTGCTCGGCCTCTTTGTCATCGGCGCAGTTGATGCCAATATGGGCCAGCTGGAAGCCCAGCATGGTCTTGACCGCCTCCTTGCAGATGGCGGTAATCTCATCCCATTTCTCCGCCTGGATCATGTCGTTCTTGCACATCCAGGTGCCGCCCACGGCCACGATCTGGTCATAGCCCAGGTAGTCGTTGACGTTCTTGGAGTTGACGCCGCCGGTGCACATCCACTTGGCGGTCTTGAGGGCCGCGCCGATGTTCTTCAGCATAGCCACGCCGCCGTTGGCCTCGGAGGGGAAAAACTTGATGACTTCGCAGCCCTGGTTCATGGCCTGCTGCATCTCGCCTGCGGTGGCGGTACCGGGCATCATGATGCCGCCCTTGTCGATGACGTGCTGGGTGACGTTGGGGTCGTACCCGGGGGCCACGATGAAGGAGGCCCCGGCGGCCATGGCACGGTCGGCCTGCTCGGTGGTGAGCACAGTGCCCGCGCCCACCAGCATCTCGGGCACCTCCTTGACGATGGCGCGGATTGCCTCCTCGGCGGCGGCGGTGCGGAAGGTGACCTCGGCGGCGGGCAGGCCGCCGTCGGCCAGGGCCCTTGCCAGGGGCACGGCCTTGGCCGCGTCCTCAATGGCGATGACAGGGATGATGCCGATGTTGGAAATGGCCTCGTAAATATTCATAGGGCTGTCCTCCTCTTAGGCGTTTAGAATCTCGTCGAACCGGAAGTAATGCAGGGTGTTGTAGTAGCTGATGTTCTCCACCATCTGTCCCAGATGCTTCATATCGGCGGGGAACTCCCCGTCCTCCACCATCTGGCCGAACAGGTTGCACAGGATGCGGCGGAAGTACTCGTGGCGGGTGTAGCTCAGGAAGCTGCGGGAGTCGGTGAGCATCCCATTGAAGGTGCCCATGGCCCCCAGGGACATCAGGCTGGTCATCTGAGCCTCCATGCCGGGCTTGTGGTCGTTGAACCACCAGGCGGAGCCGTGCTGGAGCTTGCCGGGGATGGCGCTGTCCGTCTGGAACGCGCCCATGATGGTGCCGATGGTGCCGTTGTCGGCGGGGTTCAGAGAGTACAGGACGGTCTTGCCCAGGGCGCCGGCGCTCTCCAGTGCGTCCAGCAGGCGGGCCAGCCCGACGGCATTGGGCGCGTCGTTCATGGCGTCAAAGCCGGTGTCGGGACCCAGCTTCTTGAACATGGTGGAGGAGTTGTCCCGGATGCAGCCAAAGTGGAGCTGCATCACCCAGTTCCGGCGGGCGTACTCCTTGCCCACGGACAGCAGCAGGGCAGTGTGGTAGGCCAGCTGCTCGTCCCAGGTGATGCCGCGGCCAGCCTTGGCGCGGGCGAAGATGCCGTCCAGCCGCCCCTCGTCCGCCTGGACGCAGAAGCAATAGTCCAGCGCGTGGTCGGACACCCGGCAGCAGTGCTGGTCAAAGTACTCGACGCGGTCGGCCAGGGCGCGGCGCATATCCTCCATCTTCTCGATGGGGTAGCCCACCACGCCTTCCAGACGGGCCACGTACTGGGGGAAGTCCGCCTTGTCCGCACGCATGGCCTTGTCGGGGCGGAAAGCGGGCAGCACCGCCGCCGGGGCGTTGGGGTCGGCGGCCAGCAGCTCGTGATACTTCAGGTTGTCGGCGGGGTCGTCGGTGGTGCAGATCAGCTTCACATTGGACTTGCGGATGATGCCCCGGACGGACATATCCGGCTGGGCAAGGATGGCGTTGCACTTCTCGTAGATTTCCATGGCGTTTTCGCCGTTGAGGGGTTCGGTAACGCCAAAGTAGCGCTGGAGCTCCAGGTGGGTCCAGTGGTACAGCGGGTTGCCGATCAGATTGGGGATGGTCTCCGCCCACTTCTGGAACTTTTCCGCCGGGGTGGCGTCCCCGGTAATATATTTCTCAGGAACGCCGCAGGAGCGCATGGCCCGCCACTTGTAGTGGTCGCCCCCCAGCCAGATCTCAGTGATGGTGTTGTACCGCTTGTCCTCATAAATTTCCTGGGGGTTGATGTGGCAGTGGTAGTCAATGATGGGAACCCGTGACGCGTGACCGTGGTACAGGGCTTTGGCTGCTACGGATTTCAGCAGAAAGTCCTGATCCATAAACGCTTTCATGATGACTGCTCCTTTCCGTTACACAAGCTCTTTCATGGCCTGGAGGGCGCCTTCGGTGCGGATCTTTTCCAGGCAGTCGGCCACGGCCTGCTCGAAGCCGGGCACCTGGGTCAGATCCTGGCCCCACATCCGCTCGTTGGTCATGACGGCGTGGACCAGATCCTTCACAGAGTCGTCCTTGTGCTCGTAGTAGAACTCCAGCACCCAGCGGTCGTCGGAGCAGACGTACTCGTTCCCCTTGGGACGGCGGCATACCAGGCCCTTGTCGTTCAGCTCCTGGATGTCGTTGGAGAAGAAGGCGATGTAGCAGGCAAAGGAGGCGGTGAGGCAGGGCGGAAGCTTCCCGGCCGTCTCAAGATATTCCAGGAAGGAGGGCATATTCCGGGCCCGCCACTTGGAGGTGGAGTTGAGGGAGATGCTCATCAGCTCATGATTTACGAAGGGGTTGTTGAACCGGTCCTGCACGGCGGCGGCAAACTCGTCCAGGTCCTTCTTGTCCAGGGACAGGGTGGGGATGACCTCCTCATTGAGCATCTTGTTCATGAAGCCCCGGACGGTATCGTCCTGCATGCAGTCCCGCACGATGTCGAAGCCGGCCAAATAGGCCCCCAGCACGAAGCCGGTGTGGGCGCCGTTGAGGATGCGCACCTTGCGCTTCTTATAGGGCGTCACGTCGGGCACCACCGGGCAGTTGAGGCCCGCCGCCTTGAAGGGCAGCTTCTCCGCCAGCCACTCCGGGCCCTCAATGTTCCACACACCGAAGATCTCGCCCACATCAATCAGCTCGTCGTGGTAGCCGTTCTCCTCCTCCATCTTGGCCGCCTCGGCGGGGGCCTTCACCCGGCCGGGGACGATGCGGTCCACCAGGGTGGAGCAGAAGGTGCAGTCCTCGTTGACGTACTTCTTGAAGCCGTCCTCCAGCCCCCACTGGTCCACGTACTGGTTGACGCACTTGAGCAGCTCCTTGCCGTTGTTGTCAATGAGCTCGCAGGACAGGACGACCAGTCCGCCCTTGCCCGCCTGCCAGCGCTTATACAGCACCTGGGTTAGCTTGCCGGGGAAGGAGGCGGCGGGGATGTCGGCCAGCTGGCAGGCCGGGTCGTAGACAATGCCCGCCTCGGTGGTGTTGGACACCACGTATTCCAGGTCGTCGGACACGGCCACCTCCATCATGGCGTCAAAGCCCTCTTTTTCATAGGGGTTCAGGCACCGGGACACGGAGGAGATGACCCGCTTTTTATCCACCTTCTCGCCGTTCTCCCGGCCCCGGAGGTAGAGGGTGTACAGGCCCTCCTGCTCGTTGATGAGCCCCGCCAGGCCCGGGGCGATGGGCTGGACCAGGATGCACTTGCCGTTCCAGCCCACTTTCTCGTTGGACACGTCGAACCAGTAGTTGACGAAGGCCCGCAGGAAGTTACCCTCGCCGAATTGGAGCACCTTTTCCGGTGCGTCCTCCAGGATATACCCTTCATAGCCGGATTCCTTCAAGGTCTGATAGTTCAGCAGTTTCAAAACAATGCCCCGCCTTTCTTAAAAAATAATGTGTAGTATAGCTAAAATGATATTTACAATTATATTTATAGTGTGACGCCCTGCTTGAAGATCGCCATGTCGTGGAACCCGGCCTCCTCGGCTTTGACCTGCCTGCCGGAGGCCACCTCCAGCACGTAATCGAACAGCTTTGTCCCCAGCTCGGCCACGGTGCCGTCCTCCACCAGGACGCCGCAGTTGAAGTCGATCCAGTTATCTTTTTTTGCCGCCAGGGCGGAGTTGGTGGAGATCTTCACCGTGGGCACCGGGGAGGCGAAGGGCGTCCCCCGCCCGGTGGTAAACAGTACGATGTGGGCCCCCGACGCGGCCAGGGCAGTGGAGGCAACCAGGTCGTTGCCCGGGGCGCTGAGCAAGTTGAGCCCCCGCTTCTGGACGGGCTCGCCGTAGGAAAGCACCCCTGTGACGGGAGCGCTGCCCGACTTCTGGGTGCAGCCCAGGGACTTGTCCTCCAGGGTGGTAATGCCGCCTTTTTTGTTGCCGGGAGAGGGGTTTTCATAGATGGTCTGGTTATGGCTGGTGAAATAGTCCTTGAAGCTGTTGATGAGGTTCACCGTGTCGGCAAAGACGCGCTCGTTCTCGCAGCGGTTCATCAGCAGGGTCTCCGCGCCAAACATCTCGGGCACCTCGGTGAGGATGGTGGTGCCCCCCTTGGAGATGAGCAGGTCGGAGAAAGCGCCCACGGTGGGGTTGGCGGTGACGCCGGACAGGCCGTCCGAGCCGCCGCATTTCATGCCGATGACCAGCTCGCCACAGCTGATGGGCTCCCGACGGAAGGAACCTACGTACCCCGCCAGCTCCTCAATGAGGGCCAAGGCGGCCCTCACCTCGTCCTCCACCTCCTGGCATACTAGGAACTTCACCCGGCGGTCATCCCACTGGCCGATATAGGGCTTGAGCACGTCGATGTTGCTGTTCTCGCATCCCAGTCCCAGCACCAGCACGCCGCCGGCGTTGGGGTGGTTGATGAGGTCGGCCAGGATCTTTCTAGTATTCTCCTGGTCGTCCCCCATCTGGGAGCAGCCGTAGGGGTGGGGGAAAGCAAAGATGCCGTCGATGGTCCCGGTCTTGAACTTCTGGGCCTGCCGCTCGATGGCGGTGGCCACGTTGTTGACGCAGCCCACCGTTGGGATAATCCAAATCTCATTGCGCACCGCCGCCCGGCCGTCCTCCCGCCGGTAGCCCTGGAACAGGATATCATCGGTGGGGATCAGGGGGGCGTTGTCCGGCTCATAGGAGTAGTCCAGCACATCCCCCAGACCGGTCTTGACGTTGTGGACATGGACCCAGCCCCCTGCTGGGATGTCCTCTTTTGCCGTGCCGATGGGCGCGCCGTACTTGATGACGGGGCTGCCCGCCGGGATGGGGGCCAGGGCGAACTTGTGCCCTTGGGGGATGTCCTCCAGGAGCGTCACCGCCTGCCCGTCCACCTGGAGCGATACCCCAGCGGCCAGGGGCATCATGGCCACCGCCACCAGGTCGCTAGGATGGATTTTGATAAAGGTTTTCATAAAACTCCTCACCTGCTCATTCCCTTTAAAATATAGACGCGGTTTGCCTCTGGTTGAAACATCTTTCAAACCATGAAACCGTGCCCGCAAAAAGATGTAAGAGCTTACATATGAAGCATCATAAATCACATTGATTAAAATGTCAATGTCCTTCTAAATGATTCCGAAATTCTTTTGTGGTTTTTGACGTTTTATACAAAATGATTATTGCGAACTTGTGCGAAAAAACATCTTGAAATGAGCGGGTCGGAAGTTTATCATAATAACAGTGTGTAAGAATTTACATAGCACGATGGGGGTGCAGCCATGAATATCTACGATATCGCCGAACTGGCTGGCGTTTCCATTGCCACGGTTTCGCGGGTGCTCAACGACAGCCCCAATGTGGCGGAAAAAACCAAGCTGCGGGTACGGGAAGTCATGGAAAAGCACGCCTATGTCCCCAGCGGGTTCTCCCGGGGGCTGGGGCTGAACTCCATGAAAACCATCGGCTTAATCTGCCCCGACGCGGCGGACGACTACATGGCCAAGGCGGTGGCCCGACTGGAGCGCAGCCTGCGGGACTACGGCTACGACTGCACCCTATGCTGCAGCGGCTACGGCTATGAGGACTGCCAGATCGCAGTAAATGCCCTGCTCCGGCGGCGGGTGGACGCGCTGGTGCTCATCGGCTCGACCTACGCCGCCGATGACCCGGACGCTGATCGGGTGAACTACATCCGGGAGGCGGCGAGGCAGACGCCGGTGTTCATGGTCAACGGCTATGTGCGGGGGGAGAACATCTTCTGCGCCCTGTGCGACGACTTCGACGCCTCCTATTCCGTTGTGGCCGAGATGCTCCGGTCTGGGCGGAGACGGATCCTGTTCCTCAGCGATGTGGACACCGTCAGCACCAACCTGAAACGGAAAGGCTGCCAGGCCGCACTGGCCGAGGCGGGACTGGAGCTGTGGGGCGATGTGAACGTGGGGCTGTCCAACCAGATTAACCAGACCCGAGACCATCTGCTCAAACTCCCCAGTCTGGATGTGGACGGCATTTTCGCCGCCACCGACGCCCTGGCCGCCGGGGCGCTGAAATACGCCAAGAGCCAGGGACTGTCCGTCCCCGACGATCTGTGCGTCATCGGCTACAACAACTCGGAGCTGTCCGTGTGCTGCGACCCTGAGCTGTCCACCATCGACAGCCGGGAGGACCGCCTGTGCCAGATCGTCATCGACTCCATCAAGCTCCGCCTCAGCGGCAAGCCCGCCAGCGAAAAGGTCTACGCCAAGGGGTATCTTATCCGCCGGGGGACGACGGACTTTTGACCCACTCCACCCGGCCCTTTACCGCCTGGGTCTCGTAGAACCGGGCGGTTTGGTCCCAATAGATGTCATTCCACTTGTAGAAGCCCAGAGGGGAGATATGGAGGCCATAGGCACAATTTTCAAAGGCACAGGAATGACGGGACTTATCTTGCGACGGTAGGGGATGCGTGCGGCAAGCTGATAAACCTGCTGTATTCCCATCTGTCCGCGACAGACTGGAAGCAGGAGGATTACCGCCTGAACCTTGCTCCTATTGTTTTACGGCTTGACAAATGATGGAACAGTGCCGATTCGGGATCAGTTTTACGCTACGAAGGGGCAGAAGCGTATCCTGCTCGCATGGCGATTCCCGACCGAATAGAACCCGCATGACGAATTGCGTAAACTTCACTGATAGGAAATGATTGCTGATATTCTGATAAAAACGCTCACGGCCTTGTGAGCGTTTTCACTTGTTTATGCTTTATGGCCGCGGAAACTTATTTTTATATTGAAATTATCAGTAACTTCTTGACACGGATTACAACAGAATGTAAACTGTATATTACATTCTAAACATATTTGGGGAGATAATATGGAAGAAGTAACGATTTATGATATTGCTAAGATGGCGGGTGTTTCGGCGAGTACAGTTTCGCGTGTTGTTAACAACTACCCCCATGTAAAAAAGGCAACAAGAGCTAAAATTCTGAAGCTTCTTGAGGAATATCACTATGTTCCGAATGAAACGGCGCGCGGACTTGTCAGTCAGTCCTCTAAAATGATTGGAATTTTGATATCTGATATTCGAATGACGCAACATACGGACGGCGTGTACTTTATCGAACGTGAGCTTAGTAAGCAGGGCTATTCCTGCCTTATTTACAATACAGGCGTTAGAGAGGATGAGCAGGCGCGATCTATTCAGCTGGTGAGCCAAAGGAAGGTTGATGCAGCGATTCTAATGGGCTCGATTTATCAGAATGATGCGGTGAAGGATGCCATTAGAACATATTTGCCTACAACACCGATTATTATCTGTAATGGTCACCTTGAAGCACCCAACATTTACAGTGTGATCGCTGATGAGGAGAATGGGGTCTATAATTGCGTCAGGTTGCTATCAGATAAGGGAAGACAGCATCCGGCATTTATCGTTGATCACAATACGCCCAGCAATCGGTTAAAACAGAAGGGGTTTGAAGCAGGGGTTTCTCAATATTTTGAAAATGCTGAGCCGATAATCATTGAGTCAGGGACACTGATACAGGATGTTTATGGCGCAACAGTGAAGCTGATGCGCGAACATCCGGAAACTGACGGCATCATCTATGCGGAGGACTTAATGGCTTTGACGGGTGTACGAGCACTGTCGGAGTTGCAAATTTCTATTCCAAAAGATGTTGCTGTAATTGGTATAAACAACTCTAAGTATACGGAAATGGGTAACCCCCCGCTTACATCCCTGGATAATATGATGTACGATTTGAGCCTTACAGCTGCCAGGAACCTGGTTGCGCTGCTACAAGGAGAGCGTGTCAATAAGAAAATGATAATCTGCTCAGAAATTGTTGAGCGGAAGACAACTTGACTTTTTAAAGAAAAAATTTGCAGGCGCCGGCTTTTTAGGCCGGCGCCTGTTTATATCAGTTACAAATTGAAAAGCGTAAAAAATCGAAAAAACACTTGACGCATCCAAGTGTTTGTGCTACCATAAAGGCAATCGATTTCAAAAGCGAAATATGAACACTATTGATGATACCGGTTAAATGTAGGCGGCTCTTTTTTTGACATAACTACCAATGTGCGGTGGAACATTTCAGAAAGAATCAGCGCATAAATTTTAAAAATTGACATCGATAAGAATTTTGCGGGTTGGTCAGAAGAAGTTAAAATATCTGCGCATTACTGATCCGAAGCTGAAGTTTAAGCTTATTAGATTGATAAGAACAGAGCAAGTGTCTAGTTGAGCCAAGCAGATTGTAGAGAACCCGCAGGAATTTAGGAAAAAAGGGAAGAGACCTTGTGCAGCAAGGAAAAGAAGATATCGTTAAGGGAACTCGTAGTAAAAGAACGGGTGTTTGCTACATACGTGTAGGATTGCTATTTGGTGTTCGCAGCGGAGAAAGCCGGGTTTAAATCAATCCTTCTCAGCAGTGCCGCATTTGCTAACGGCTATTTCGGCCTACCAGATTTTAAGCTCATCACCATCGATGATGCACAAGATCCATAACCGCTGCGGCCTATCCAATGATAGTACCCGAGAGTGGTATGGCCTACAGTGGGAGCCTAGGTGAGGACAGTAAGGTTTTATGATGCCTACCGGATCCAGTCCAGTACCTGCGTAAGCATATTGGACAACTGAAGAGCATGCTGGACGAGGGGCTTGGACAGCTTAGTCATCTGCCGCCAGCTCCCCTTGGAGTACACTGAAAAGATCTTTCGCAATTGTACGGCTCAGGTTGTAAAGCATATCATTAAGGAAAGTGAGTGTGGGGGAAGACGTTTCTGTAAACCTCGAATTGTTAATTCCTATAATGGCAACGCCTTCTGATACCCGGATGTCCATCTCTCTCAAGAATGCGTATTCCGAAACACAATCCAACCGTTTTTGCAAATACAAACAAATTTATATTTATTCTATATTTTACCAGAAAGAAAGTCGCAGAAAAATGCAATCGATGCCAAAAATGCAGTTGACATGTTTGGCATAATGTTGTAAAATAGTTGCATCGGAGATTTGGAACTGGTCAATATGCTGGAAGCACGGCTATATTTACGATAAGAAGAAGCAAGGATAAAAAGGTGGAGTGCTATGACCATAAATTCGGTGTAGAAGGCTTCAACACAGTCCACAGTCTCATTGACGACGGCAGGGAACTCAGCGGAAAAAGGCACGTTTTTACGCACACGACAGTACGCGCAGGAAGTGGTATAGGGCACCATATCTATAGCGACGATAGAGCGAAATGTACTATATTTATAGCGATAAGGAAGAATATGGCGACAACGAAGAGATTTTTTAGAGAAGCTGGCGACGAGACATTTACCCTTTCTGGTTATGACCATAGCGTCATGTGCAGTGGTGATGAACCCTTAGAACTTGTTGCGCGTATAATTTGCGATTAAAGATATCTTCATGCAGTTCTTGGATGTGGGTATAGAGAAAAGCAATGAAGGAAGGATTATATGTGATATGCGACAGCTATTGCAGAAAGAGGCGGTTGAAAACTTATTATCAATAAAATCGATTGCATAATTTTGGATGTTTGCTGTGCTCCGATGAACCGCAAAAGCTAGAACACCAATTGAAAAAAGATAAGTGTGTGAATATTCCAATACTTGGTGCGGGTGCGATGGGGATGCTGTTTGGCTGATATCTCTTTGCCATGAGGCCGTCACGGTTGACAACGCCGAGGAAACCGTACATTTGGGTGAGACGGAGGTGATCTGTTTAGTAGAAACAAATGTGCAAAAACGCAAAGGATGGCTATACTTCAATCTGCGCTGATATAAAGCAAGGACGACGTACTGAAAAGCAGAGCGGTTATTGAAATGGCCCACACACTTGGTGTTTTTGTGCTGCATCACGAAATGATAGTACGGCTACTTCGTGCACTTGAAAACAGACAGAGGATGAAATAGGAGGAAGAAACTATGTGTGTTTATCAACTTGGCGGCCTGCGCGTAGTGGATCTGACCAAATCCCTTGACCCGTCTACCGAAACACGCCGGTGCCATCTGTATCGTTTCAACACAGGGGGAGCTATACCTGATTATCACACTATCATGGATTTGACGAGCCACTTGGGCACACACTGTGAGTGCCCCTATCATCATGATGATAACTGGCCCGATGTTGCTGCCTTACCACTTACGAATTTCATGGGGCGCGGAATCTATGTGGTATTGGATAATCTTTTGCCCAACAGCCACATAACTGCTGAAGCACTTGACCATGCCCTTGGAGAAAAGGTAAGACCTGGAGATGTGGTTATTCTTGACTCTCCTTATAAGCTACCGCCTTTTACGGATAAGTCCAATACGGCAGAGGACAGACGTCTCTTCATAAACGGTGAAACAGCTCGGTGGATGGTAGAACACAAGATCAAATCGGTTGGCTTTGGTGATGGTGTCTCAATCGAGAACTGCAACGAGGACGTAAAGCCCTTTCACGACATCTGCATGGCGGAAAACATAACTTTTCTGGAAGTGCTGAAAAATCTGGAGGAACTTCAATGCGAGACATTTTTTATCTCGTTTGCCCCTATGCCTATCAAGGGCCTTGATTCCTGCCCAGTTCGTGTATACGCGATCGAAGGTTTGGAAGGGTTTTAAGGTGGGGCAGAAGGTCTTCATCAACAGTAATAACAAGTAAATACTATGTAAATTTATCTATAGGAGGTAATAGTATGAGTAAAAATCCAAAGAAAACGCTGATGCAGGTAATGTCTGAGGGGCAGACTTTCTGCCCTTGTGTCTGGGACTGCCTATCAGCAAGAGCGGTAGAGCTAAGTGGCTTTAGCTCGATGCTGCTAAGCAGTGCGGCGCTGTCCTATTCCATGATTGGCCTACCCGACTGCGGATTTTTGAGCATCGATGAAGTCGCTTGGGCTACTAGTAGGATTACGGCCGTTTCTCCGCTTCCACTTATTGTTGACGGTGAGAACGGCTATTCAGACATCCCCCTGGTGGTGTATCGCAATGTGGAAAAACTGGTAAAGGCCGGGGCAATGGCCATTACGCTGGAGGACGCGCCTTTTGAGAGCGGCGTCGAGCGTATGCAGGCTGGAACGAAACACGCGGCTATTCCGGCGAAGGACTGGATAGCGAAGGTAAAAGCCGCCTTGGCTGCAATGGAGGGCAGCGATTGTGTGCTCATTGCGAGGACAGGTGTCATCTATGACAGTGATACGGGCATGGATGTACACAAGGAGGGCGGATCTTGTGACGAGCGGGGGCTGAACGCGGCCATTGAGAGGTTGAAAATGGCTTATGATGCTGGTGCACAAATTGCGCTGGCCTGCGGGATAACAAAACTTGAACACTGCCAGAAAATCGCGGAGCAGATTCCCGGATACAAAATGTATCCAGATGTAGTTTCCCATAATGGTGTACCTGATGTGGAGCTTGATGACATCGATAAGCTCGGCTTCAAACTTGTGACCATGCACTATTTGGAGAAGGGTGCCATGTGGGGTATGCTGGAGTATGGCCGCGAGAACTTTAAAAACAGGAACACTGTTTATTCAGACGACCACGATATGGGGGGTCTTAATCCCTCCGACTGGTTCGAGCAGCTTAAATACTATAATGTCGCCGATTATATGAATATGTTTAGGACAGAGGCAAAATGGCGGGAATAATTCCAAAAATTGAGGCAAAGACTGATAAGTGGTAAACGGACGCAAAAAGTTCCATAAGGACATTTTAAATTCCCGTTATGCCTTGTGGCATAGCAGAAAGGTATGGTCATAAAATGAAAAAATTTCTTTGTATATTATTGGCGTTTTTATTACTGCTTGGGTGTATTGGCTGCAATAACTCATCTGCGGAATCAACAAAGCCAGTAGAAGCAACAAATCCAGGTGAAACTCAAAGCAATCCTGGAAATGAGGACACTGTAAAAGTTGGCGTTGTGGGCTTGCTCCAGTCCTCCGGCATTTCATACTTCGACTGTTTTGATGTTGCCGCGAAAATGGCGATGGACGAGATTAATGCCAACGGCGGAATCGGCGGCAAGGATCTGGAAATTGTCTTTGCCACCGGTGTAACTGATTCCACCGAATGTAAGCAGCGCTTTACGGAGCTCAAAGAGAAGGGCTGTATCGCTATCTATCCTATGGTCGACGATAGCTATGGACCGGCGGCTGCCCAATGGGCAAGTGAGAATAAGACCCCGGTGTTTGGCGCGGGCAATACCTCCACAGCGATGTCCATTGAGAACTACTCCGACTATATGTTCTTTTGCTGCATCAACGCTTGGGGTGCAACCAAGGTTTGGGCCGATCAAGCGGTAAAAAATCGTGGTTATAAGAACTTCATGTATGTAGGCACAGACGGCGCTGCCACCATTGACGCGGAAAATTTCTTTTTAATGGAAGCCCAGAAGATTGATCCTAGCTTCCGGGAACTGGCAAGCTACAGGATGGCGGCGGACGACTCAGACTTCTCCACTGTTATGGCAACGATACTATCCTCTAACCCCTCGCCTGACATGATATTACAGCAAGGGGGCGGCGTGAATATCATTAGCTTTACGCAAACCGCGAACCTCTACAATATGTACGACATTTGTGAAATTTGGAACGATCTTGCTACGATGCCGCCGATAGTTGAGGCATTGGTGGAGGCCGGCGAATATCCCTATGGGCATATGTATGGAGTGACCGCGTTTCCTTATTGGCTTAATGAGTTCAAGTGGTTTGTTGAAGAATTTAACGCCACGGCCCAGGAGATGTTCCCAGATCGGAAGGTATATCCTTCTGAGGGTGCCCTCGGGATATATTGGGCTTTTAAATCCCTGCAGCAGGCGTGTAATGACTGTATAGCGGCAGGAAAAGACTTCACCAACTCTGACGAGCTGGCGGCTGCATTAGCGAATGTCCGGTGGACTGATGATGCTGGTGAGCATTATTATCGCGACTTTGACCATCAGCTTATGTTTGATGTGTGGTTTAACGATACTGTGGACGGCGGTTCGGAGTATGACAACTATCCGATAGGCGGAAACATGGTGAGGTATACAGCGGAAGAGTATCTTCCGACCAGAGAAGAAATGGAAGAATATGCCATCTCGAAGGGGTTCACAAACCGTTTCTAATAGTGTGCAAACTAGACGGCTTGAGATAAAAAACTAACTATTTTGCCTTGGTGTTGCTCCCTAGCGGGAGCAACACCAAGGATATGGAGCGTAATATGAATATATCTCAATTTATAGTAACAATAATAACCGGTATCGCAGCAGGGAGGGTAG
>JAIEFH010000134.1 GCA_029067025.1 Oscillospiraceae bacterium
GTAAAACACTTGGAGCTGGGCGTTTGCCGCCGCCAGCATACATCCTGTGTGGGCGCAGAAGTCGTCAAAGGTCTGCTGCTCCTCCGAGGGCTCCGAGTCGAAGTCCGACGCCTCAGGGAAGTAACACACGGAGAAGGTGAGCTTTTTCGGCTCAATCCGACGGTAATGCCAGCTCCAGCGGCCGATCCCGTCCAGCATCCAGCCCCGCTCCACCATCCGGGCCAGATGCTTTTCCATCCCGGTGCGGTTATAGATCGAGAACCATTCAAGCCTGCGCTTTGTGTCTTTCATGGGCGTCACTCCTTTCCCATGTACCGGCGGTAGTCCTCCGCCTGGGCGCGGATGCGCTCATATTCCCGATCCAGCACCTCTCTCCCCTTGGCCGTGAGGATGTAGCTGCGCTTGCGGCCCTCCACACAGGTCTCCCGGATCATATCCTCCACACTGAACTGCTCCAGCAGATTGTACAGCGTGCCCGAGCCCACGTTCACCCGTCCGCCCGTCATAGACGGCACCCGGTCCAGGATGTCTATCCCGCAGCACTCCTCCCGCAGGCACAGCAGGATGTAAAACATCTGCTCCGTCAGGGTTTGGAATTTCGCCCTGGGCATCTCCCGCGCCTCCTTTCTCGAATATCGAGGATTGTAGCTCTATTATATTCTCGAATATCGAGTTTGTCAAGTCCAAGCAATAAAAACTGCCTTCCAGGCATTCAGACGAAAAATCCCCCTTCCCATTGACAATAAAATTCCTTTCCTCTATAATTACTACCTTGTGATAATGTGATTTTAGGAAAAGGAGGCGTTTTTTGTTGAACCACCCAGAAGGCGAAAACAAAATGGGCGTCATGCCGGTCAATCGGCTGCTGTTAAGCATGGCCATCCCCATCATGATCTCCATGCTGGTCCAGGCCCTTTATAACGTGGTGGACAGCTATTTCGTGTCCCAGGTCAGCCAGGACGCGCTGAACGCGGTATCCCTGGCCTTCCCGGTGCAGAACCTAATGATCGCCGTCAGTGTGGGCACCGGCGTGGGCGTCAACGCCCTGCTGTCCCGGAGCCTGGGCCAGGGCGATCGGGAGATGGTGAACCGCTCGGCGGTGAACGGTCTCTTCCTGGCGGCGGTAAGCTGCCTGGTGTTCGTGGTGCTGGGACTCACCTGCTCCCGGCTGTTCTACACCGTACAGACCGATATCCCCGGCATTGTGGACTACGGCACAGATTACCTTACCATTTGCTGCGGGCTGAGCATGGGCGTATTCGGGGCTGTCACCATGGAGCGGCTGCTCCAGGCCACCGGCCGAACCTTCTACACCATGATCGCCCAGGGTGTGGGGGCGCTGACCAACATCATCCTGGATCCCATCCTCATCTTCGGCCTGGGGCCGTTCCCCAGGATGGAGGTGGCCGGGGCCGCCCTGGCCACTGTCATCGGCCAGTTCCTGGGCTGTGGGGTGTCCACCTTCTTCAACTTCACCCGCAACCCGGATATCCAGATGTCCTTCAAGGGCTTCCGCCCCCATCCGCCCACCATCAAGGCCATCTACTCCGTGGGCCTGCCCTCCATCATCATGCAGTCCATTGGCTCGGTGATGGTGTTCGGCATGAACCAGATCCTCATCGCCTTCACTGACACGGCAACGGCGGTGTTCGGCGTGTACTTTAAGCTCCAGTCCTTCTTCTTCATGCCGGTGTTCGGCCTGAACAACGGCATGGTGCCCATCGTGGCCTACAACTTTGGCGCCCGCAAGCCGGATCGGATCATCAAAACCATCAAGCTCAGCGTTATGTACGCCACCATCCTAATGGTCATTGGCTTCATCGTGTTCCAAATCTTCCCCGGCCAATTGCTGGATATGTTCCAGTCGGAGGAGGCCGCCGCCGCGGGCGGCCTGCTGAAGTACGGTGTGCCCGCTTTGAAAATCATTTCCTACAGCTGGCTGCTGGCGGGCTTCGGCATCGTGACCGGATCGGTGTGCCAAGCGCTGGACCACGGCCTGTTCAGCCTGACCACCTCCCTGGTGCGTCAGCTGGTGGTGCTGCTGCCCGTGGCCTTTATCCTCTCCAAGGCCTTTGGACTGGAGGCGGTGTGGTTCTCCTTCCCCATCGCCGAGCTGTTCTCCGGCGCGCTGTGCATTATTTTCATGCGCCGGGTGTACCGGCAGGACATCCTGCCCCTGCGCGGCCAGCCCGCGTCGTGAGGAAAAACTTTGTGATTTTCCCCGTCCCCCATTGACAGCGGAAAACAGCGTGCTATAATAGAAGTGCATAACTGAATAACCCTTATCAAGAGTGGTGGAGGGACCGGCCCGATGAAACCACGGCAACCTGCTTCGCAAGGTGCCAAATCCGGCGGAAACGCGAGATGAGGAAAGACCTGACCATCCAAGCCCCGCCGAATTCCGGCGGGGCTTTTTCAGCCTCTTTCCGTCCCAAAGAAAGAAAGGAGCAAAAACGTCATGGCAAAAAGACTGTTTACCTCTGAATCGGTGACCGAGGGTCACCCCGACAAAGTGTGCGACCAGATCTCCGACGCGATTCTGGACGCCATCATCGAGCAGGATCCCAATGCCCGGGTGGCCTGCGAGACCACCGTGTCCACCGGTATGGTCCACATCATGGGGGAGATCACCACCTCCTGCTATGTGGACATCCCAAAGATTGCCCGCCAGGTGGTTCGGGACATCGGCTATGTCAACGGCCAGGGCGGCTTTGACAGCGACAGCTGCGCCGTCATCACCAACATCGACGAACAGTCCCCCGACATCGCCCTGGGCGTGGACAAGGCGCTGGAAGCCAAGGAGGGCGAGCTGAACGACGGGCTGGACAACGGCGCGGGCGACCAGGGCATGATGTTCGGCTACGCCTGCCGCGAGACCGAGGAGCTGATGCCCCTGGCCAT
>JAIEFH010000135.1:0-12713 GCA_029067025.1 Oscillospiraceae bacterium
TTGATGTCCTCCACCTTGTGGCCGGCCTGCTCCACCAGGTCGGGGTTGACGATGATGCCGTAGCACTCGTAGCAGTAGCCGATGGAAACCAGCTTGCCGTTCTCGTCATAGAGGTTGTAGGCGTCGGTGTTCAGCTCGGCCTCAATGGCGGTGCCCTTCAGGTCCAGGGCGTAGTCGGACCAGTCCTTCACGCCGGCCTGGTTGCCCACCACGAAGATGGTGGGGGCCTCGGACTTGCCCATCTCGGCGTTCAGGGTCTGGCTGTAAGTACCGGAGGCGGCGGTGATGATCTTCACGGGCACGCCGGTCTTGTTGGTGTACATCTCAGCGATCTTCAGCAGGTCGCCGTCGGACTCGGGCTTGAAGTTGAGCCAGTAGACGCGGCCCTCAGCGGCGGGGGTGTCGTCGGCGGGCTGGCTGTTCTCGGGCTGCTTGGTGTTGTCGCCCACGGGGGCGTCGCTGGTCTTTTCGCCGCTCTTGCTGCAGCCGGCCAGCAGAGACAGGATCATGATCGCGCTCAGCGCCAGGGCAAGGATCTTCTTGGATGCTTTCATTTCATTGTCCTCCAAATAAAAATTTTGCTAGGCTTAACAGCTATACTGGAAACGCTATCGGAATCGTTTTCAGTATGACTAAAGCTATCATAACAAGATTTTTTTTAAGACGCAAGAGAAATCTGGTGATAAACGCAAAAATCGGAAGATTGCAAAAAAGCAGATGTCTGTTTTTGTGGGATATGACCAGATAACTGCGGGCCTTCCGCCCGGTCAGATTGGAAAAACAGTCAATTGGAGCTTGTCATTTGAATGATGCAGGCAGACCCGCTTGGGAATCTTAGATGACCCTTGCTTGTGTTTGGATTGGCTTTGTGGTAAACTATCGGTAAAATAGGAGGGATTTTCTATGAAATATGAGATCGATAAACAGTTTCTTGTGGACTGCTTTGAAGCGTTTGTGAACGCGCCAAGCCCGGTGGGATATTATGTGAAGGTAAACCCGGTGGTAGAGCGCTATGCCGGAATGTTTGGACACGAGGTTACTTACGACAACAAACAGACGGCTTACATAACCTTGGAGGGCGAGGACAACTCCAAAACGGTGATGATTGGCGCCCACCTGGATACCATCGGCATGATCGTCCGCCGGATTGACGCTGACGGCATGATCCGCGTCCGTCAGCTTGGCGGCATGAATTTTAGCAGCGCTGAGGGCGCGACTGTAACGGTGCATACCAGGGACGGGAAAGACTATACGGGGCTTCTGGCCTGCCAGTCCCACTCGGTCCATGTGTTTGACGATGCCAGGACCCTGAGCCGGGACGAGACGAATATGATGATCATCCTGGATGAAAAGATAAAAAAGCGGGAGGATGTCCTGGCTCTCGGCATTCAGCACGGGGATATGATCTCCATTGATCCGGGGTGCCAGTATACGGAAAACGGCTTTTTGAAATCCCGTTTCATTGATGACAAGGCGGCGGTGGCCTGTACCTTTGCGATGCTGAAATATCTGACGGAGCACCAGATAAAGCCGAAGTACCGCACGATCCTGGCATTTCCGCATTATGAGGAAATCGGCCTCGGCGGCACCTACGTCCCGCCGGAGGTTTCTGAGTTTGTCGCCGTGGATATTGGCCTCATCGGCCCGGATTACAACGGAAATGAATTTGCCGTCAGCATCTGCGCGAAAGACAATTCAACGCCTTATGATTATGAGCTGACCAGCCGCCTGATCGAGCAGGCGAAAAAGGCGGAGCTGGATTATGCGGTGGATATTTTCTACCGCTACGGCACAGACGCGAACGCTGCCTTAAAGGCCGGCAACAACCTGAAAGCCGGAGCGTTCGGCATGGCCGTTTACTGCAGCCACGGCATGGAGCGGACCCACATCGACGGCCTGGTCAACACGACCAATTTGATTTTGGCTTACGCGCTGGATATTTGACGAAGGGATAAACCAACGTCTCCAACTGTTCCCCACGAAATGCCGTTCCACATGGACGAGATCAGCCCCGATGTAAAAAACATCCTCCAGCGGGATTTTTATGCGGCCAGCCCCTCGGGGCTGGCCGCTCACTTCTTCCTCATGGTTCATCGTTTTCCGCAATGCCGCGCTGGAGACGGTCAAGAAACAACTGGCAAGCCTTCGATAAAACCTGGTGCTTTTTCCAGGCCACGCTCACTCCCGCTTTCATCTGCGGCTCCAAGGGCCGGAAGGTCAGGGGGAGTTCCGCCGCGGTGGGGATGATCCCATCCAGGCAAATGGCATAGCCCAACCCCTCCTCCACCATCAGCGAAGCGTTGAACAGCAGGTTATAGGTGGCGATGACGTTCATCTTGTCCTGCGCACCTCTGGACCAGCCCGCCAGTTGATTTTGGAACAGGTTCTGGTTGGAACAGATCAACGGGACGCCCACAAGGTCTTTCGGGCGAATAGTGGCTTTTGCAGCCAGCGGGTCATCTTTCCGCATCAGCAAACCCCAGGTATCGGCGGCAGGCAGATGGATAAAATCGTACTTTTGCAGATCCGCGGGCTCCATGAATACGCCAAAATCCACCAGCCCCTGGTCCAGCCGTTCGCCCACCACCACCTCATGGCCGCTGGTGAGATGAAAATGGATGTCGGGATGGGCCTGCCGGATGTCCTTCATGACCCGCGCCACAATGCGTATGGCCTCCGTCTCCGCACAGCCGATATAGACATCGCCGCTGACATCTTCCGCCGAGGCGGCGACCTCAGACTGGGCCTTGTCCAGCAGCTCCATCATTTCTTCCGCCCGTTTGCGGAAAATCTGTCCCTCCTCGGTGAGCGTGATGCCCCGGCCCCGGATAAACAGAGTGGCGCCCAATTCATCCTCCAGCTCACGCAGCTGGCGGGACAGGTTGGGCTGGGTCAGGTGCAGGCGCTCCGCCGCCCGGGTGATGCTCTCCTCCCGGGCCGCCGCCAGAAAGTAGCGCAGGACACGCAGTTCCACGGCCATCCCTCCTATGATTGCTGGGCTGATTATACGCGGATTGATATATGCCTGTCAAGTATGGGCATCCATAAAATATGAGCATTTGATATTTGGATTGCTTGCCGTTATAATGGAATTACTCCTGCAAGGAAAGGTGATAGCCCGCATGAAAGAAATGGAAGTATTGGAACAGATGCGGCGGGGACAGCCAATGCCGGCCGGTTCCCCAGGGCATCGGGTGATGCACGATTTGGCCCAGGAGGCATTGCAAATCACCATGGAACTCAACAGCCGCTATCATACTCCGGGGGAGGTTCGGGCGCTGTTTTCCCAGCTTGTCGGCAAACCTGTAGATGAGGGATTCAGTATGTTCCCACCCTTTCACACGGACTGCGGAAAAAACATCACGGTAGGCAGGAACGTATTCATCAACGCCTGCTGCTGTTTTCAGGACCAGGGCGGGATCACCATTGGGGACGAGGTGCTGATCGGCCACGGGGTCGTGCTGGCTACCATCAATCACGGATTATCACCCGATGAACGGGGCGACAATTACCCGGCCCCTATCGTTGTTGGGAATAAGGTGTGGATCGGTTCTCACGCTGCGATCCTTCCCGGCGTGACGATTGGGGATGGGGCCATTATAGCGGCGGGGGCAGTAGTCACCAGGGATGTGCCCGCCAATGTGATCGTGGGCGGCGTCCCCGCGAAAGTCATTAAGGCGGTGCCGGGAGCCGTCTCCACCCAAAGGAAAATATCTTGAGGAGGTTTTGATATGAACCCTAGAATGAGCAAAAAGATGAGGATATTGCCGATGATCTTGTCCCTTCTGCTCCTGCTGGAAATCACCGCCTGCGGAGCGGCCAGGAGAGAGGAGCCTTCGGCCTCGCCTACAGGGAGCCCTTCGGCAGCATTGTCTGCCGCCGCATCCTCTCACTTCAGCGATGTGCCGGAAGGGGCGTGGTACGCGGAAGCCGTGGAATACTGCCGTCAGCACAACATTATGAACGGCGTTTCGGGTACGGCTTTTGCGCCGGAGGATACTTTGACCCGCGCAATGCTTGCCGCGGTGCTCCACCGCGTGAGCGGAAGCCCCACAGTTTCCGATGCCCCCAGTTTTCAGGACGTGAAGGCGGGGACATGGTACACCGACGCTGTGGCATGGGCGTCAAAAAATGAAATCATCAGCGGTTATGGGAACGGTGTGTTCGGCGTCACCGACCCCACCACCCGGGAGCAGGCCGTTACCATCCTGTGGCGGTACGCGGGGAGCCCAAAGGCGGCGGCAACGGATGTTTCTGATATGTCCGCCGTTTCTACTTGGGCGCGGGACGCGGTTCGATGGGCGGACGACAACGGGATCACCGATGGAATGCTCTCTGGCCGCCGTTTTGACCCGAAGGCCAACATCAAACGAGGAGAGGTGGCATCCATGCTGTATCACTATCTGACCAAGACGCCGGAGCAGCCCTCTGGGCACAAGACGCTGGTGGCATATTTCTCCGCCACGGGCACCACCCGGCCCCTGGCGGAGTACGCGGCGGACATCCTGAACGCCGACCTCTATGAGATCGTGCCCGCGGAGCCCTACACCGACGCGGATCTGGCCTACTATACCAACGGACGGGCCGACCGGGAGCAGAACGATCCTTCCGCCCGCCCCGCGATTTCCGGAAGCGTGGCGAATATGGAGGATTATGATGTGGTGCTCCTGGGCTACCCCATCTGGCATGGTCAGGCTCCCCGGGTCATCAGTACTTTTTTGGAGAGCTATGACTTCACCGGGAAAACCGTCGTGCCCTTCTGCACCTCCCACTCCAGCGGGATCGGCTCCAGCGACACCAATCTCCACCCCATGGCCGGCGGCGCCAACTGGCTTGCGGGGCGGCGGTTCCCCAGCGGCACCTCCCGTAGCACCATGGAGGACTGGATCCACGGCCTTGACCTGCCGGAGCCGGCTGCGGGAGCAGACGCGGTGACGTCTGCAACCACCAAAGCGGCCTTTGATTTTGAAACCGAAACCGTCACCCTCAACAGCGGCTATGCCATGCCGCTGAACGGGCTGGGCACCTACTCCCTCCATGGCGACACCTGTGTGGACGCGGTGAAGTCCGCCCTGGCCAGCGGCGTCCGGCTCATCGACACCGCCCATATGTACGGCAATGAGGAGGAAATCGGCAGGGCCATCCGGGAGTCTATGTCGGAGCTGGGCATCAAACGGGAGGAAATTTTCGTTACCACAAAAATCTATCCGGGCAGCGATATGGCAGACCCGGAAAAAGCGATCCAGGCGTGCCTGGACCGTCTCGACATCGGCTATGTGGATCTGATGCTGCTCCACCACCCGGACCCTAATGATGTGAAAGCATACAAGGCGATGGAGCAGTTTGTGGAAGCCGGGAAAATCCGTTCCATCGGCCTGTCCAACTGGTACGCCAAGGAGTTGGAGGAGTTTTTGCCCCAGGTGTCCATCTCCCCGGCCCTGGTACAGAACGAGATCCACCCCTACTATCAGGAGAATGACGTGATCCCCTACATTCAGGAGCTGGGTATCGTCGTGCAGGGCTGGTACCCCTTGGGCGGACGGGGGCACACGGCGGAGCTGCTGGGCGACCCGGTGATTTCAGAAATCGCAAAGGCCCACGGCAAGTCCTCCGCGCAGATCATTTTGCGGTGGAACCTGCAAAAAGGAGTGGTAGTCATCCCCGGTTCCAGCAATCCAGCTCACATTCGGGAAAACACGGAGCTGTACGACTTTGAGCTGACCGAGGAGGAGATGACAAGGATCAATGCCTTAGACCGTGGCGAAAAGCACGACTGGTATTGAGATAGTCAAACTTTTGCCGCAACAGCCGCGCAAAGCCTGAGACATGAAATAACCCTACCCAAACTGCCAAGTCTCACAGACTTGTTCAAATTGGGTAGGGTCATTCACTGCCCATTCAGATCAGAAATATCACAACGGAAACAACCGTGCTGGTCAAGCCGATGCAGGCTTCAAAGAGGATCAGCTTCATCCGCTCCTCAATGGTCATGTTCACCGCGCCGCCGGTGGCGTGGAAGAAGGAGCCATGGGGCAGGGAATCCACCACAGTGGCCCCGGCGTGGATCATGGCGGCGGCGGGCAGCGCAGGCACGCCGGCGGAGATCAGGGGAGCGGCAAAGGTCTGGGACGCTACGGTAGCCCCGGCAGTGGTGGAGGCGGTGGCAGCGGCCATCAGAATACCGGCCAGAGGGGCCAGCACAAAGGCGGGCATATTCATGGCCTCCAGCATGCGGATGACATCATATTGCAGCGCGGACGCCTTGATGATGCCCGCGATCGCGCCGGTACCGACGAGCAGCACCGAAACCCCAACCACTTTACTCAGACCGAACTCCATGATGGAAATGGTGCGCTTTGCGCTGCCGGTGACCAGGATGCTGACCGCGCCGCCCACGGGCAGGGCGATCAGGGGGTCAATGCTGATGCCCGCAATAGGCCGCAGGGCCAGCAGGAGGATGACCACCACAGGGCCGGCGATGGCTGGGAGGAAACCGGGCAGGGCCTTGCCCTCCTGGGCCTCCAGATCGCTTTGGCTGATGGCGTTGCCGGATTTTCTGGCCAGCATGGAGGCCAGCAGGATGGTGACCACCAGGGCAAAAACAGCGGGGATGGCGTTTTGCAGCATCAAGGAGGTCAAATCCACCTCAAACGCCTCGGAGGCGGCGATGGTGTTGGGGTTGGGAGAAATGATATTGCCCGCCTTGCCGCCGCCGATCATGGCCAGCAAAACGCCGCTCTTGGACAGCCCTGCTTTTTTGCCGATAGCCAGGGCGATGGGGGCCACGGTGATGACGGAGATGTCAATGAACACACCCACCGCGCAGATAATCATCGTGGCGATGGAAATGGCGGCGATTGCCCGCTTTTGCCCCAGCTTTTCCACAATGGTCTCGGCGATTTTTTCCGCGGAGCCGGTCTTAATCAGCGCCCCAGCAAGGATGCCGGAGGTCAGGATCCGCAGGACGGAGGACATCATGCTCTGGGCCCCGGAGACCATGGCGTCCACGGTGACGGCCAGCCCGCCTCCGCCGAGGATGCCGCCGATGAGCGCGCCCAGGATCAGGCTGTAGGCAGGCTGAACCTTCCGAATGATGAGTACGATAGCGACCGCCAGGCCCAGCAGGGCCCCAATGGTGCTGAAGCTGTAATCCATTTTATGTCCCTCCCCTTATGCGTCCCGCAGGGTCTTGATGAGCCGGAATACCTGCTCCACGGTGTCGATCATGTTGCGTTCCGCACTGTCGTGCTCCATGGCCTCCTGAAGGGTGACCACGCCCCGGAGAATGGGGAAGTAGGCGTCAATGCCGCCGCCGTTGCAGGCCTGGGCGTCCTGGGTGACACAGCCGGAGAAAGCCAGCACCGGCTTCCCGTATTTCTTGGCGATATGGGCCACACCGATGGGGGCCTTGCCCATGACGGTCTGGCCGTCCAGACGGCCCTCGCCGGTGACGACGATGTCGGCGTCCTTCACATAGTCCTCCAACCGGGTCTCCTCCAGCACAATCTGGATGCCGGACTCCAGCACCGCGTTGGTGAACGTCAGGAAGGCAAAGCCCAAACCGCCCGCCGCGCCGGTCCCCGGCTGGTCTTGGTCTGCCTTGGGGAACGTCTTTGCCGCCAGAGAGGCAAAATTGTGCAGCCATTTATCCATCTGGAGGATCATGGCGGGGGTTGCACCCTTCTGAGGTCCGTAGACGGCGCTGGCCCCGCGGTCGCCGCACAAGGGGTTGGTCACGTCGCAGGCAACGCGGAAGGTGCAGTCCTTCAGCTCAGGCAGGACGTGGTCGTCGGTGATCTCCGTCAGCTCCTCCAGGCCCTTTGCGCCGAAAGCCACCTGACTGCCGTTGGCGTTCAGCATCCCATAGCCCAGCGCCTGGAGCATCCCGATGCCGCCGTCGTTGGTGGCGCTGCCGCCGATGCCCACAATGAAGCGGCGGCAGCCCTTGGCAATGGCGTCCTTGATGACCTCGCCCACACCATAGGTGGTGGTGTTCATGGGATTGCGCTCCTGGTCGGACACCAGGGTGATGCCCGCCGCGCCGGACATCTCCACGATGGCGGTGCCGCTCTCCTCCAGAATGCCGTAGGCGCACTCCACCGGCCTGCCCAGCGGCCCGGTGACCACCACCTTTTCCATCCTGCCGCCCATGCCCAGGGCCAGCGCCTCCACGGTGCCCTCCCCGCCGTCGGCCAAGGGACGGACGCAGACCTCCGCATCGGGCATGGCCAGCTGTACGCCCTTTCGGATGGCCTCTCCCGCTTCCAGGGAAGTGAGACTGCCCTTTAAGGAGTCGATTGCCGCCACAATTTTCATGCTCATCCAATCCTTTCTGCTTTTATGTGATGTGGGTTTCGCTTGATAGCATAATTATAACAGGTTAACCCGGGCAGCGATATATTCTAAGAAACAAATAATATTGAAATATAGATGGAAATATGGTATAAAGAACATATATAGGAAATAGGGGCGTGCTTCGATGAAGGGACAGATCAGAAAGAGTGTGGCGCAGCAGATTGTGGAGACCGTGAAGGACGTCAGCGGACATGACGTGAACTTTATTGATAAGAACGGCGTCATTTTTGCCAGCACCGATCCGGATCGGGTGGGTGCGTTCCATGAGATCGGGCGTCAGGTGGTGAAAACCGGACAAACCATTGAGGTGGAAACGGATGGCAGCTTTTTTGGCACACAGAAGGGTGTAAATATCCCCTTTCACTATCAGGGAGAGCTGATCGCCGTCATCGGCATCAGCGGAGCGCCGAACGAAGTCCGAAAATTCGCCTATCTGGCCCAGCGGATCACCCTGCTGATTCTGCGGGAGCAGGAGCTGAACGAGCAGAGCAGCAGCGAGAATGCCCAACTGAACTATATCATCCGTTCTTTGATTATGGGGGAGCCGGTCAATTACGATTACTACATGGATTTCATGCGAAAACTGCAATTGGACACGAAGGCCAGTTTCCGCACTATTGTTGTACGGGTGGAAGGCCAGTGTGATCCGGCCAGCCGTTCCCTGGCGGAGAGCAGCGTCTATCAGGCATTTGAGCAGACTGGCGCAAAGCTGTACACATTCAGTTATCCCAACGAATACATCCTGCTGATCGAAGCGGAACGTTTTCAGAAGTGGGATCATGTCTTCCGGCACTTGAGCAAGAGCCATCAGAAGACCATAAAGATCGGTATCGGGAGCAGCGCCCCCTTGACCCATCAGGATCGATCTTATCAGGCGGCTCAAATCGCGCTGGCCAGTCTGGCGGCGGGGCAGAATCTGGCGCTCTTTGACCAACTGAATTTGGAGATTCTTTTGGGAACGATCCCTGCGGACGCGAAGCGCCGCTTTTTGGAGAAAACAGTTTTGCGTCTGACTGAGCGGGATCAGGAGCTTTTGAAAACCTATTTTGGCTGTGGTATGTCCCTAAAAGCCGCCAGCGATGCGCTGTTCATACACAAGAACACGCTGCAATATCAGTTGGACCGAATCTGGAAAGAAAGTGGGTATAATCCTCGGTCTTTTCAGGACGCGGTGATTTTGTATTTGGGGCTGAAATTGCTGCCTTGATGGCAGGAGACGGGAAATGGCCGGGGTACTCCCGGCGGGGCGGTTCGGGGTAGCGTCTCGCGAGCGGAGCGGGCTGCTGAAAAAGCCCACAAAAATCACGCTGCCTCCTTAAATCTGAATAAAAGGAAAGCGCCATCCACTCTTGGAAAGTAGTGCAAAAAATAACTCGACGGTTTTGTCGAAATCCGTCGAGTTATGGCTCAATGCACCAATACGCTGTTTCCACTTCCCTCGGAGGAAATGCGTCCATGCAAGGATGCACCCCAGCAAAAATGGGAATCGTGTGGGGGAAGGCCGCATGGAAGGCCCGCTTGACATCAGGCGCCTGCCTCATAGCGAGTTCCTTTCCCGAACCGGGTCAGCGGCTTCCGGAATCAGGTGTTTTTCCAGCAGCTGTTGAAGTACCTCCCCTACGTCGCCGTTGATGCAAATAGACTGCCGCTCGATTTCCGGGGGGCAGGCGGCTTGACCGAAATTAAGGCAGACGTACACCGCCTCGGCGTTCTGAGCCGCCATCTGCCAGAAGGGGTACTTGATAATCCCCGGGGTGTTGTAGCCCACGCCCAGCTCCAAAAGCAGTACCTTCATCCCCTTGTGGCGGCGCAGAAATTCGGAATATCGGTGAGCGGCGGCGTGCCATCCCTCATCCTCCACAAACCGGTTGTCGGAGCGGAGGTTCATGGTCAGCGGCTTGCCGCAGTGGGGGCAGTGGGGGATCAACGAGGACGGGATGCGCATATCCCTCTGCCGCTCCACCATAGCCTTGACCGCACTCTCGTTCTCAAATGTCTCCTGACAACATGGCTCGCTGCATTGGAACAGGCCATAGTCTCCCTGAGTGTAAAACAGCCGCTTTTTGTCAAAGCCCGCTTTCTGGAAACAGTGATCCACATTGGTGGTGATGACAAAGTAATCTTTGTCCTTGACCAGGTGAAAGAGCTGCTGATAGACGGGTTTTGGCGGGTCCATGTAGCGGTTCACCCAGATATAGCGGCTCCAGTAAGCCCAGTGCTCCTCTGGGGTACTGTATGGGTAGAACCCGCCGGAATACATATCGTCAAATCTGTATTTGGCTTGAAAATCGCTGAAATGTTCCGTGAACCGCTCCCCAGTATAGACGAAGCCCGCTGAGGTGGACAGGCCCGCCCCCGCGCCGATGATGACGGCATCCGCCCCGTCAAGTATCTGTTTCAGCCGCCTGATCTGGTCCGAGGAGGGCTCGGTAGCTTTGTGTGTCAATATCCTTGAAAACATTGAAAATCACCTTCTGAATGGATGTGCCGTGCCGGAAAAATTCGGTGGCGTTCTGCTGGGTTGTATCAGTCCTGCCTCTCGACTGCCTGGACCGGACACACCGCATGGCAGTTTCCGCAATGCAGGCAATGCATCTGCTGAATTTGATAGGGAGCGCCCGGCTCAATACACCGCTGGGGGCAGTGCTCCGTGCAGCTGCCGCAGCCAATGCAGGCGTCCGTGATCCGATACCCTTTCGGAATGATTCGCCCAGCGCCCATGGTGTAGCTTTCTCTAAAAATCGGGTTGACGCCAAGATGAAAGTATTCAATTTCTGCGTCTGTAATCCCGAACACGATACCAGCCAGATTCCGGGTATCCCCCGGATACACATTGGAGAGATAGGGCTGCTCGTCAAAAATGGTACTGATCCATTTCTGCTGCTCCTCCGCAGGCTTTGCTTTCGCGGACAGCCGGATCATCTCCTTATATTTTGTGTAGCCAAGGATCTGAACACGCCCGTCGGCCAGCAGTTGACTGCAAAAGTCCTTGCCTTTGGCCGTAAAAAAGTACATCGCCTCCGGCTCGTAGTGGATCGCGCTGATATTGCGGATTTGGGGATTCCCCAATTTATCTACTGTGGCAAAGGCCAGCACACCCACGTATTGCAGCTTCTGCAAGCAGATTTTTGCGTCCATGCGAACAATCTCCTTCCTATAGCCGCATTCTTTTCCTCAAAACCGCAGCACGCGGTCATTTTTTCTGAGTTTTGCCGCAGGGTGGACGTCGCCTTCCCTGGGATAGCCCAGCAGGAGCTGCATAACGGCGTAGTAGTCGGTACGAATGTCCCACTTCTTCAAAATCTCCTGCCCATAGGGGTCTGCGAAGGCCGTCCAGCCCTGGCCGATATAGCAGGAGCCGATTCCCAGCGCATCCGCCGCCAGCATCATGTTCTCTGCGGCCACAGCGCAGTCCTCAGCGGAAAAAAGGAAATTCTTCGGGGCGAACATGGTGATGACCGTAGGCGCGTCATAAAAAGAGCTGGTCAGCTTGGGGTCGTCAACAATGCTGGGCTGCTCTTGGGAAACGTAGTTGCCATTGGTCGCCATGCGGAAGTTGGAGTTGGCCCGCTTGATTTTCCCCAGCTTTTCATTGACCTCCCGATCCTGACACACAGCGAAAATCACACCCTGCCGCCCGCCCGCGCTGGGGGCGTAAAGACCCGCCTGCAAGATCTGCTGCAGGGCTTCTTCCTCGATTTGCGTTGGCGCAAAGCGCCGGATAGCCCGCCGATGCAGGATGGTTTCTATGATTGGTTCCATGTGGCACGCCTCCTATGTGTCAAATTTGTTGGGCAGCGAGTATTGCCGGAAAATCCTCTCTTGTCCGCCTCATACGATTTCTTTCCAGCACTGGGGGTCTGCGGCGTAAAAGTCACCTTGCGCGCCGCTGGCCACAGCGGGACAGCCCCGGCACCAGGGCAGCAGCTCACACTTGGCGCACTTTTTGAATTTGTCGTAGTCCCGGTAGGCTTCCATCTCGCACACCCACACATCCGCCAGCCTGTCCTCAAATGCATTACCAACCTTGCTGTTCTGCACCCGGCGGCAGGCATACACATCCCCTGTGGGCAGGATGGTCAGGTGGCAGTTTCCACAGTTGCAGCCGCCGTAGATCATTCCCGGCTGGGCGTCTGCCGGGATATGAAACTGTCCGGTCTCGTACTCGTACAGAGTCCATAGGTGGTCTTTCTTGTTGAAGTAAGTCTCGCACCCCGCCGCCTCGTACTCCTTGAACTTCCGATCGCAGTCGGCCAGAAGCTGGCGGTAGCGCATCGGTTCAATATTGACGTCCTTCTCCCCGCTGGTGGGGCAGTACCGGGCAAAGGCGAACACATCCGCCTTGTGTTCCACCACGG
>JAIEFH010000135.1:12723-24717 GCA_029067025.1 Oscillospiraceae bacterium
GTCGATCAACGCGGGTATCTCATCAATATTCGTGCCGGATACAGTGGCCATGATCACCGCCCGGATGCCCGCTCGCTTGATACAGCCGATCTTCTCCAGGGTGCAATCGAAAGAACCGGGCTTGCGGAACCAGTCGTGGGTTTCCCGCAGCCCATCCAAAGAGAGCTGGTACTTCTGGCAGCCGTGCTCCTTCAGCCGCGCGCAGACCCCATCGTCCAGGTGGAACGGGTTGCCCAAGATGGTGAACGGGATCTTGTGCTCTTTGAACAGCCCCAACAGCTTCCAGAACTCCGGGTGCAGGATCGGGTCGCCGCCTGTCAGATAAAAATAGGGAAGCCGGTGGTACATTTCACAGAAGTCCAGGCAGTTATAAAACGTGTCCTCTATCTGGGGCCAGGTCATGGCGTCCAGCTTTTTGCACTCGTTCTCCGAAAAAATGTAGCAGTGCTTGCACCGTTGGTCGCACTCGTCGGTGATGTGCCACTGAAATGAAAAGTATTCCATGTCCATCCTCCTCGGGTATGTTGTGGGGCGCATTTCCCAAAGGCGGGCGTGTCCGCCTTTCGGGGATGCGCCCCCGTTGAGGTTCAGCGGGGGCGCGGGGGCTTACTTCTTGTCGCCAGCGCCGCAGGCGGAGCCGCAAGCAGCGGGCTTCTCAGCGGGCTTGTCGCCGGCGCCGCAAGCGGAACCGCAGGCGGCGGGCTTCTCGGCGGGCTTGTCGCCGGCGCCGCAAGCGGAACCGCAGGCGGCGGGCTTCTCGGCGGGCTTGTCGCCGGCGCCGCAGGCGGCAGGTTTGTCGCTGGCGCCGCAGGCGGAAGCGGCCTCGTGCTGGGCCGTCTTGCCCCAGCCAAACAGATTGCTCAATGCCATGATGTTTTCCTCCTATATGTGATTTTGAAGTGTGAGAAGGCTTTGCCCGCCCAACTTCCATGGAAATATCATAGCGAATGGAACCGTTGATGAAAAGTACGCACTTTTTTATAACCCAGTTACTTTTTTGTAACTACCCTTGACATGGAGCGGGCATGACAATATAATAATCATGTAACATTCAAATTCGAGTGTAGGGGGACATTTTGTATGCTGACCAAAGAAGAACTGCCCACCTGTCCCGTAGCGACCACTGTCGCGCTGATCGGCAGCAAGTGGAAGCTGCTCATCATGCGCAATCTGTTGGCCCGTCCCTGGCGGTTCAACGAATTGCAGCGGAACCTTGAGGGTATCAGCCAAAAGGTACTTACTGATTCCTTGCGTTCCATGGAGGCAGATGGCATCGTCACCCGCACCGTTTACCCCGAGGTGCCGCCCCGGGTGGAATATGCCCTGAGTGAACTGGGCGAGTCTATGCGGCCCATCATGGATGCCATGGAGGCGTGGGGCGCGGATTACAAGGCAAGGCAGGCATAGGCAAACTTTGATCGGCCGCCTTGACAAACGCCCGCCACAGGGATATACTGATCCTGTTCATCGGAGGAGATGCGCCCGCAGGAGGTGCAGGTCCGGATAAGATGGCGGGCTGGGATGCCCGCGGCTTATCTGGGCCTTTTTCTTGCTCCGATCCAAAATCGAGGGGGTCAGCTTTTGTGAAACGGACTGGGAGCTTTATTGAGGGGCCTATTCTGACCCCGTTGCTTCGCTTTACGTTCCCTGTGCTGCTGGCGCTGTTTTTGCAGGCCATGTACGGCGCGGTGGATCTAATGGTGGTGGGCCAGTTTGGCCAGCCTGCCGATGTGTCCGCCGTGTCCACCGGGAGCCAGGTAATGCACACTGTCACCTGCCTGGTTACCGGGCTGTCCATGGGGGCCACAGTGCTGCTGGGGCAGAAGCTGGGTGAGGGCAGGTCGGAGGAGGGCGGGCAGGTGCTGGGCAGTGCCATCGCCCTATTCGCGGCGGTGGCGCTGCTGCTGACAGGGGCGATGGTGTGGGCGGCAGCTCCCATGGCGCGGCTTATGCAGGCCCCTGCCGAAGCCTTTGGGCAGACGGTGACCTATGTGCGTATCTGCTCGGGCGGCGCGGTGTTCATCGTGGCCTACAACGTGCTGGGAGCTATGTTCCGGGGCATTGGGGATTCCAAAACACCCCTGCTCACCGTGTCTATTGCCTGCGTGGTGAATATCGCCGGGGATCTGGTGCTGGTGGGGGCGTGCGGTTTGGGCGTAGCCGGGGCGGCGCTGGCCACGGTGCTGGCCCAGGCTGTCAGCGTGGCGCTGAGCCTGGTGTTCACTGCCCACCAGGGGCTGCCCTTTTCGTTTTCCCGTCAGGACATCCGCTTTGATCCCCAGTACACCGGGCGCATTCTGCGCCTGGGCGCCCCGGTTGCCCTCCAGGATGTGCTGGTAAGCGTTTCCTTTCTGGCCATCGCCGCCATCGTCAATGGCCTGGGGGTCATCGCCTCCGCCGGGGTGGGGGTGGCGGAGAAGCTGTGCGGCTTCATCATGCTGGTGCCCTCGGCCTTTGGACAGTCCTTGTCCGCCTTTGTGGCCCAGAATATCGGTGCCGGGCAGCGGAGCAGGGCAAAAAAGGCCATGCTCTACGGTATGGGGTCATCCCTGTGCTGCGGCGTAGTGCTGGCGTGGCTGTCCTTTTTCCACGGAGACTTGCTGGCGGGCCTGTTCGCCCGGGACCCCGCAGTCATCGAAGCGGCGGCGGACTACCTCCGGGCCTACGCCATCGACACCCTGCTTACCTCCATCCTGTTCTGCTTCATCGGCTATTTTAACGGCAGGGGAAACACCACCTTCGTCATGGTTCAGGGCATCGTGGGGGCGTTTTTGGTGCGCATCCCGGTGTCTCTGTTCATGAGCCGGCTGGAGCCAGTGTCACTGTTCAAGGTAGGACTGGCCACGCCCTGCTCTACAGTCGTGCAGATCGCGCTGTTTCTGGGGTGCTATGCCCTCACCGCCGCTCAGGATCGAAAGCTGGAAACTGCGGAACGGGAACCATGGGAGCAGCACTGTCCCTGAATCTGTACTTTCGCAACTGCCTACATAAAAATTAAACCGACAGGTTTCTTTGTCGAAACCTGTCGGTTTGTAACGTAATGTGGCAAAATTGCTATTGGGGAATGCACACAATCAGCGCTCTGACTGACGGTGTTGTGCGCCGCAAAATCGAGGCCATATACAAGGAAAAGTGTTTTGCGAAACGACCGCTGGTCTAAGAATTACTTGCCCTCTGCCCGCGCCATGGCAAGCTGGAAGTCCTTTTGGTCGGTGAAAATCTCGTTCTTGTACGGGTTCCTCTTCTGCTCGATGGAGCGCTTGATGATGATGCCCAGCACCAGCACGTTCACCGCGAGGGCCAGCACGGCCACCACACCCTGCATGGTGGGATCGGCGCCGGTGGGACGGACGGCGGGGTTCATCACGCCGTCCGTGTACAGCACGGGGATCACGGAGAACCGGCTGGCGTCTTGGAACAGGGGGAACACTTGGGCAAACATACACCACATGGCCAGGGTGTTGGCGCGGTTCTGGATCCAGCCGCCCTTGTTCCACAGGGCGTTGGCAAAGGTGGGGGCCAGCAGCAGGGCAAGGCCGCAGTACCAGGCGTGGGTGGGCAGGTTGTTATAGGTGTACTCGAAGTTCCACAGGTCGTAGGCCAGGATGTACAGGAAGGTCATGTCCGGCCACAGCATATCGTCGTGCTTCTTGGAGGTATAGATGCCCCACCAGCCGGTCATGCACAGGATGTTGAGGATGCCCGCGATGCCGTTGACCCAGTTCCACCAGCCGCCGTACAGCCACACGTTCTCGCTGGACAGCCACCAGCGGTCGCCGTTCTGGGCCAGGGACATCAGGCCCTTGACGCCGGACTCAAAGTCACTGACCACGGCGATGAGGATGTTGATGGCCACGATGACGAAGGGGAACACCTTGAACCACTCGGTCTTGCCGATGCTCCACTTGTACTTGAGCATCATGAAGCCGATACAGCCCGCCGTGGCGGCGTACAGCTTGGCGTAGTGGAACCAACTGTTCATGTTGGTATAGGTCTGGTTGTTCAGCGCCCAGTCCATCTTCATGGCGGCGCCGACGTAGATGGCAATGAAGTATACCGTGAGTACGGCGGGGATGGCCAGGAAGCAAACGATGCCGCCCAGTTTGGTGCGGCGGGAAAACTCATTGGCCAGGATCAGCCCCACGAACACCAGCAGCCAGCCCAGCAATTGCCAGCCGGCGCCGTCGCCATAAACTTGAAATAACATTGTTTTGTCCTCCTTTGCGGGGTCTCACGCCCGCGTTTTCTCTCTATATTATGGGTTCCTCGAACCCGGGGAAACAGGTTGATTGGTTAGTACGCTTCTATTTCTTTGATATTGACCTCGTTCCCGGTCAAAAGCCAGGTGTTTCCGCTCTGGCAGTGGGGGCAGGTCTTGCCGTGGGCCACGGTGGGGTAGTCCCGCCCACAGCCATCGCAGTGGGTGACGGCGGGCAGCGTCTCGATTTTCAGCTCCGAGCCGCTGACCAGCTCCGATTTCGCCGCCGCCCACTTCCAGCAGTCGGTGAGGTAGTCCGGGATGACCCCGGACACCTCCCCCAGTTCAAGCACTACGGCGTTTATCTTTTCCAGCTCATTGTCCGCCGCCACTTGTTCCACGCTCTTGATGATGTGGAACACGATGCCCAATTCGTGCATGGCTTACTTCTTCGCCTTGCGGGCGGCCCGCTTGATCTTGATCTCCCGCTTGATCATGTTGGGCAGGATGGCTTTCATCTTGTCCTCGCTCTTCATCATGGTGGAGCATTCCGGGCGGTCACGGTGGAGATGGATGGCGTCAAACTCGCACCGGGTGGTGCACAGGCCGCAGCCGATGCACTTGTTGGGGTCCACAATGGACGCGCCGCAGCCCAGGCAGCGGGCGGTCTCCGCCTTGACCTGCTCCTCGGTGAAGGTGCGCTTGGCGTCCCGGAAGGACTTCTTCCAGTCGATGCTGTCGTCCATGCCGGGGATCTGGCGCTGGGCGTTGTCGTACTGCTCCACCTTGATGTTGCTCTTATCCAGCTCCACATAGTACCGGGGATCCCGGCCAATAGTCATGCTGGTATTGGGCTGGACGAAGCGGTGGAGGGAGACGGCGGCTTCCTTGCCCGCCGCGATAGCGTCGATGGCAAACTTGGGGCCGGTGTACACGTCGCCGCCCACGAACACGTCAGGCTGGGCGGTCTGATAGGTCTTGGCGTCCGCCTTGGCCCAGCCGCCCCGGGCCAGCTCCACCTGGCTGCCCTCCAGAAGCCCGCCCCACTCCACGCTCTGGCCGATGGACAGCACCACGTGGTCACAGGGGACGGTGACGGTGTCCTGCTCGTCGTACTGGGGAGCGAAGCGGCCCTGGTCGTCCCACACGCTGGTGCAGCGCATGAACACCACGCCGGACACCTTGCCGCCCTCGGTAAGTATCTCTTTCGGGCCCCAGCCGCACTGGATGGTGACGTCCTCGTCCTCTGCCTCGGCGATCTCCTCCAGAGAGGCGGGCATCCTGTCACGGGGCTCCAGACAGAACATCTGCACACTGTCCGCCCCACAGCGGTGGGCGGTGCGGGCGGCGTCGATGGCCACGTTGCCGCCGCCGACCACGACAGTCTTGCCGGGAACCTGGAGGCCATTGCCCCCCGCCGCCCCGCGCAGGAACTCTACGGCGGAATACACGCCTTCGGACTCCTCGCCGGGGATGCCGGGCAGGCGGCCCCGCTGGCAGCCGATGGCGATGTAGAAGGCTTCGTAGCCCTGGGAACGCAGATCGTCCAGCGTCAGGTCTTTGCCAACTTCAACGCCGCAGCGGAAGTCCACGCCCAGGGCGCGGATGATGTCGATCTCGGCATCGATGACGTCCTTCTCCAGCTTGAAGGAGGGGATGCCGTAGCGGAGCATACCGCCCAGCTCTGGGTTCTTTTCAAACACGGTGGGCTCGTAGCCCTTGAGGGCCAGGTAGAACGCGCAGGACAGGCCGGCGGGGCCGCCGCCGATGATGGCGATCTTCTGGGAGAACTCACCCAGCAGCTTGGGAACCACCTTTTGGGGCACAAAGCGGTGCTCGGCGTTGAGATCCTGCTGGGCGATGAACTTCTTCACCTCGTCGATGGCCACCGCCTGGTCGATGGTGCCGCGGGTGCAGGCGTCCTCGCACCGGCGGTTGCAGACGCGGCCGCACACGGCGGGGAAGGGGTTCTCCTTCTTGATGAGCGCCAGTGCCTCGGTGTATTTGCCCTGGGCCGCCAGCTTCAGATAGCCCTGGATGGCGATGTGGGCGGGGCAGGCGGTCTTGCAGGGGGCGGTGCCCGTTTTATGGGTGTTGACGCGGTTCTTGTCCCGGTAGTCGATGGACCACTTCTCCGGGCCCCACTTCACCTCGTCAGGCAGTTCCTGGCGGGGGTACTGGACGGGGCCATTCTGAGTGCACAGCTTCTGGCCCAGCTTGGCCGCGCCGGCAGGGCACACCTCCACGCAGCCGCCGCAGGCCACGCACTTGTCCTCCTCCACCTTGGCAACATAGGCCGAACGGCTCATGTTGGGGGTGTTGAAGAGCTGGGAGGTGCGCAGGGCGTTGCAGATGTTGACGTTGCAGTTGCAGATGGCGAAGATCTTCTCCTCGCCGTCGATGTTGGTGATCTGGTGGACGAAGCCGTTGGCTTCCGCGCGGCGGAAGATCTCCAGCGCCTCCTCATAGGTGACATAGCGGCCACCCTTGTCGGTCTCCACCACGTAGTCGGCCATGTCGCCCACGGCCACGCACCAGCCCTCGGGGTCGTCGCCGCAGCCCTCGCCCATCCTGGCCCGGCTCATGCGGCAGGAGCAGGGGGAGGCGGCGAACTTGCCGTACTTTTTCAGCCAGTGGGAGATGTGCTCAATGGAGATGGACTGGTTTTCCATCTCGATGGCCTTCTCCACCGGAATGACGTGCATCCCGATGCCCGCCCCTCCGGGAGGCACCATGGGGGTGATCTTCTCCAGGGGCAGGAAGGTCATGCGCTCGAAGAAGGCGGTGACCTCCGGATGCTCTTCAATCACAGTGTGGTTCATATTGAAGAACTCCGCGCTGCCCGGCAC
Organism: Oscillospiraceae bacterium; assembly: GCA_029067025.1. Lineage (GTDB taxonomy): Bacteria > Bacillota > Clostridia > Oscillospirales > Oscillospiraceae > Enterenecus. The sequence goes on from JAIEFH010000135.1 coordinate 19,771, forward strand.
GAACATGGGCAGGACGTACCGTTTCTCATGGTTGGGGTTCTTGCCGTCCAGGTTCTCCCAGTGGTACTCGATGAGACCGATGCGGCTCATCTCGTCCAGCAGCTTTTGCAGCTTCTCCGGCTCCATGCCGGTGAGCTTCTGGATCTGCGCGAAGGTCTTGGGCTTGCGCACCTTCATCTTCATGGCCACGTCGGCCATTTCGTCGGTGACCATCCCGGCCAGGCCCCAGTACTCCGGGTCCTCCCCGGTGACGCCGTGGAGCTTGGCAGGCACCCGGTCGGTAATCATCTTACCCAGCTTGACGATCTTCTCCCGGGGGTGGTCGGTTTTGGGGATTTCAAAGGGCAGCTTGCTCTCGTCCAGGGGGAATTTGGTCTCGCTCATACTCTTTCTCCTCTCTTTCAGATCTGCCACATGGCTACCTGCTCCCGCAGCCAGTCCGCCCATTCCTCCACGCCCTCGCCGGTTTTGGCGCAGATGGGGATGACCTTCGCGTCGGGGTTACGCATCCGGATGTATTCCGTGCACCGCTCCAGGTCGAAATCAAAATAGGGGGCCACGTCTATTTTATTGATGAGTACCACGTCGCAGACCTGGAACATCAGGGGGTATTTTAGCGGTTTGTCGTCCCCCTCGGGCACCGACAGGATGGCGGCGTTCTTTACGGCCCCAGTGTCGAATTCGGCGGGGCACACCAGGTTGCCCACGTTTTCCAGGATGGCCAGCTCCACGTCGCCGTCCACCAGCTCGTCCAGCCCCTGCCGGGTCATGTCCGCGTCCAGGTGGCACATCCCGCCGGTGTGCAGCTGGATAGACTTCACCCCCGCCGCCGCCATGGTACGGGCGTCCACGTCCGAGTCGATGTCCGCCTCCATGACGCCGATCTTCATCTCGTCTTTCAGCAGCTCCACCGTGCGCGTCAGAGTGGTTGTTTTGCCCGAGCCGGGGGCGCTCATCAGATTGAGCAGGAAAATGCCCCGCGCTTTCAGCTCATCCCGGAGCTGGGCCGCACGCTTGTCATTGTCGGCAAAGACGCTCTGCTTTACCTCAATGATCCGCACCTGATCCATCGCATATCCTCTCCTCTCTCTGGCCAAACCAGATTTCGTTACAATTTTATCATTTCCTTGTCATTTCGTCAACTGCCCGAAAATCTTTCTGAACTTTTTGTCAAATCCACAGTTTTTGCGGATTGATTTTGTCAAATATGTATGATAAATTGTTCTCCGTGATTGTGGTATGACCAGAACCAAAAGGAGATGAGGTTATGGAATTTACAAAGCTCTCCTCCCCCAGCCTGAAGGATCTGTTTGTCCAGCAGCTTCAGGGGATGATCCTGTCCGGGCAGTTGCCTGTGGGCGCCCAGCTTCCGCCGGAGCGGGTGCTGGCCGAGCAGATGCAGGTGAGCCGCACGGTTGTAAACAGCGGTCTGGCCGAACTGTCTGAGCAGGGGTTTTTGGAGATCCGGCCCCGTCAGGGCACCTGTGTGGCGGACTACCGGCGGCGGGGCAACCTGGGCACGCTCATCGCCATCATGCAGTACAAGGGAGGCGTACTGGGGCATGATGAGATCCGCTCTATTTTGGAAGTCCGGCGGGCGCTGGAGCATTTGGCGGCGGAGCGGGCCATATTGTATGCCTCCGACGAGGCGTTAGAGCGCCTTGGGGACGCCTTAGCGCGGCTCACCGCCGCACCCAGCGCCAGTGAAGCGGCGGAGGCCGCTTTTTCCTTCCAGCATGAACTGGCCCTAGTGAGCGGCAACAGCATCGTGCCGCTGATCTACTCCTCCTTCAAACCTCCGGTCATCGCCCTGTGGATACGGTTTTGCAACCTGTATGGAATACCTGCTCTGGTGTATAACACGCAGACCCTCTATACACTGATTCAAAACAGGGATGCAGATGGTGCTTCCCGCTGGATCGAAACCTATTTGGAGCAGGCGATCAGGGGCAGCCAGCAGATCTATTGAAAGCTGGAGTTGAACCGTCTGGCTATTTTTCATACCTTTATGGTGCACATAAATTAGGCCTGGGCTATATAGCCTTACCAAGGCCGCGGTATTATCGCTGATGTCTGAATGGGATACCACAAGGGATTCCTGCTGCATAAGAATTACACTGACAGACTTCTTGCCGAAGCCTGTTAATGTATATTTTGTGTAGACGAAAAAATGTGCCAAAATTGACACGTTCGCAGTAGGGTTGTTCATAAAAGTCCTTGCTATTTAAAGGCTTATCTGGTATCATAAATATAAGGCCTTTATAAAACAGTATATGCAGAAATGGGGAGTGGACTATGACGGCAGGCCCAGCCAGCAACATGGATGTGAAACGGCGCAATCGTTCCAACACGTTGCGCTGCATCTTGACCTGTGACCATATTTCCCAAATGGAGCTGTCCCAGCGGCTGTCGCTGAGCTGGCCCACTGTATTGCAAAATGTGAAGGAACTCTCCGAATTGGGCTTGATCCAGGAAGCTGGCTCCTACGAATCCACTGGGGGACGCAAAGCGAAAGCCTACGCTCCGGTTCGGGACGCGAAGCTGGCATTGGGGTTGGACATCACCCGCAATCATGTGAGCCTGGTGCTGGTAGACCTGTGCGGACAGGTGCTGCGCTGGAAGCGAAAGTCCTATCCGTTTTCTCTGGATGACAAATATACCTGCGGTCTGGGGGAGTTGGTGGAACAGTTCATCGCGGACAACAGTGCTCAGGATCGCCTGCTGGGGGTAGGTATTTCTCTTCCCGGCGTTGTAGCGGAGCAGAAGGGTGTTCTGGATGATTCCCACATCTTAGGTGTCCAGGATGTGCCTACCGCTTTTTTCAGCCGGTATATCCCTTATCCCTGCCGTTTCCTCAATGACGCCAATGCTGCGGGTCTGGCGGAGGTTTATGGAACGCCGGATGCCGGGGATCTGGTCTACCTGTCCCTGAGCAACAGTGTAGGCGGCGCGATCTTGAATGGCGGGGCGCTCTACACTGGCGCCCACCTTCGGGCGGGGGAGTTTGGCCATAATACCCTGGTTCCCGGCGGACGCCGGTGCTACTGCGGGAAGGAGGGGTGTCTGGACGCCTACTGCTCCGCCCGGGTGCTGGCTGACTGTACAGAAGGAAAGCTGGCCGACTTCTTTGACCGTCTGCGGGCCGGTGATCCTCAGCTAAAACAGGTCTGGCAGGAATATCTGCAGTACCTGGCGGTGGCGGTGAACAATCTCCACATGAGCTTTGACTGCGACGTGATCGTGGGTGGGTATGTGGGGGCCTATCTGGAGGAGTTTGGCGGGCCGCTGCGCACTTTGCTGGAGGAGCGCAATACCTTCCGGCGGGACGCCTCCTATCTCCGCTTCTGCCGCTACAAGCTGGAGGCCGCCGCAGTAGGCGCGGCGCTGATGCAGGTGGATCAATTCATTCAGAACATTTGATGAACAAGAAGGCAGACCTGCTGCCCTGTACCGGGCGGCGGGTCTGCTTTTTTTGCACAAAAAGCAGCACGAAAAACTATGCAATCCTCTGAAATCGAACTTCTCTATTGACAAACGTACTCCCCTATGATTTAATATAGACACTTAATTAAATAGTTTATAAAAGTAATAAATATTTTGAAGGAGGTCACAGCAATGAACGGAACCATGAAGGTAGCAGTGATGGAGGGCATCGGTAAGATGGGGTATACTGAGCGGCCTATCCCCACCCCGAAGGACGACGAGGTGCTGGTCAAGCTGGAGTACGTAGGCATCTGCGGCAGCGATATGCACTACTATGAAACCGGGGCCATCGGGGACTACGTGGTGAAGCCCCCCTTCGTCTTGGGCCACGAGCCCGGCGGCACCGTGGTGGAGGTGGGCAGCAAGGTCAAGCACTTGAAGGTGGGCGACTGGGTGGCGCTGGAGCCGGGCAAGACCTGCGGCCATTGTGAGTTCTGCCGCCAGGGCAAGTACAACCTGTGCCCCGACGTGGTGTTCTTCGCCACGCCCCCGGTGGACGGCGTATTCCAGGAGTACGTGGCCCACGAGGCCGCCCTGTGCTTCAAGCTGCCCGACAATGTGAGCACCCTGGAGGGTGCGCTCATTGAGCCGCTGGCCGTGGGCTTCCACGCCGCCAATCAGGGCGAGGCCCATGCGGGCCAGACCGCCGTGGTTATGGGCGCGGGCTGCATCGGCCTGGTGTCCATGATGGCGCTGAAGGCCGAGGGCGTCAGCCGGGTCTATGTGGTGGACGTGATGCAAAAGCGGCTGGACAAGGCCCTGGAGCTGGGCGCGGACGGCGTCATCAACGGTGTGAACGAGGATGCTGTGGAGGCCGTTCGCAAGCTGACTGAGGGTGCGGGCTGCGACCTGGTCATCGAGACCGCCGGCACCGAAATCACCACCCGTCAGGCTATCCACATGGCCAAGAAGGGAGCCAACATCGTGCTGGTGGGCTACTCCAAGACCGGCGAAATGACCCTGCCCATGAGCCTGGTGCTGGACAAGGAGCTCACCTTCAAGACCGTGTTCCGCTACCGCCACATTTACCCCATGGCCATCGACGCGGTCGCCGCCGGTAAGGTGAACCTCAAGGGCATCGTCACCAACATCTTCGACTTTGACGACATCCAGAACGCCATGGACAAGAGCGTGTCCGACAAAGCCAATATCGTCAAAGCGGTGGTGAAAATCGCAAAGGAGGGCTGAACATGGCCGCCAATACCCCTCAGCAGGACGTAAACGTAAAAGTCCCCCTCATCAGTAAGATTGCCTACGGTTTTGGCGACGTGGGCTGCAACTTCAGCTGGATGTTTGTGAGCAACTTTCTCATGATCTTCTACACCGACGTGTGCGGCATCCCCATGGCGGCGGTGTCCCTGCTGATGCTCTTCTCCCGCTTTTGGGACGCCATCAACCGCCCCCCACAGCGGCTGGCTCAGCGCTGACGCTTATACAAATCTCCGCGCCCACGAGCCATAAAGG
>JAIEFH010000136.1 GCA_029067025.1 Oscillospiraceae bacterium
CCGTCCCGGTAGATCACCGCATCAAAGTATGCGCTGGCGTACTGGGTTGCGCAGGAGCCCAGGCCGTTGAGGCCCAGGGAATACTCGTAGTTGTCCCCTGCCCCGTCCTTGTACTTGCCGCCGGCGTACAGCTCGCAGAACACCAGCTCCCAGTTATAGCGGCCCTCCGCCTCGTTCCAGTCCACCGGGCAGCCCCGGCCGAAGTCCTCCACCTCGATGGACTTGTCCTCGTACCGGGTGACGGTGATGAGGTCGCCATGGCCCTCCCGGGCCTCGTCGATGGCGTTGGACAGGATCTCAAAAACGGCGTGCTCGCAGCCCTCCAGCCCGTCTGAGCCGAAGATGACGCCGGGGCGCTTGCGCACCCGGTCGGCCCCCTTGAGGGAGGAGATGGAGTCGTTGCCGTATTGCTGTTTTGGTGTGGACTTTGCCATAGCTGCACCTCTTATTTCTGCTCTCCCGGCGGGAGAAAAACGTCGAATTTAGACGGCAGGCGGCGAAAACCGCCCCCACGGACGGCAAATCCAGCTTTTGGGCCGTCAACAATATAGTATACCGCAAAACGGGCGGGAACGTCAAGGGTGAGGCGGGAAATAGACCTCCGCCGCTTCTGCCGACGGTCTGATCGAGCAAGCACAATGTCGAATATACTTGACAAAACATCGTGGATATTTTACAATACAACAAAAGGGAGGGATCTCCATGAACACAAAAATGATCGTACTTACCGTACTGATGGTGATCTGCGGCATTTTTTTGCTCGGCCCCATGTGCCTCGCGATGCGCATGGAAGCCCAGGAGCGCAAAAAGCGGGGCGAGCTGCCCCCAGGTAAAGCCCTCTACGACGAGCGCCAGACCATCATCCGCCTGCGGGCGGGGGTCCACGCCCTGTTTGCCCTGGGCGGCTACCTCGTCCTCTGGGCGGCGCTGGACCTCATTGGCGGGCAGAAGGGCGGCTGGGCCTGGACCGGTGAGGTGGCCCCGCTGGTGTTGGGCGGCGTGATGCTGGCGGCGCTGGTGTGGACGGTGGAATGCACCCTGCGGGACGCGGCGGTGGGCTGGAACCAGAAGAACGGCGTGGCCAGCGCAATGTATGGCACCTATGCCTCACAGCTCGTGTTCTGGGGCGGGAAATTCCTGGATTCGGGCGATACCGTCCTTGGCTGCGTGATGTTCCTGTCCGCCGCGGGCCTGCTGGCAGCGCTGGTGGCGGAGCTCTGCGCATACCGCCGCCAGAAGAAGCTGCTGGAACAGGAGGGCGAATGAAAAACCTGCGCATGAAATCGGCCCGGGCCGCGCTGGGGCTGTCCCAGCAGGAGCTGGCCGACGCGGTGGGCGCGTCCCGGCAGACCATCAACGCCATCGAACAGGGAGACTACAACCCCACCATCAAGCTGTGCGTCGCGATCTGCCGCATACTGGGCAAGAGCCTGGACGAGCTGTTTTGGGAGACGGAGGGAAACGCATCGAGCGGCGGCGGTTTGAACGGGAAACCGTAACGCAAAGCGGGCGGGGATAGGAAATGGAACACACAAAGGCAGCCGCCCTCATTTGGGCGGCTGCCTAGTCATTTGAAGCAATCAAGTCTGGGTCAAGATTTCCACGGGCGCTTTTTCTCCGTCCACCCCTTGTTCCGCCAATAGGCGGCGTCCGCCTCGTTCCATCCACGCTTCTGCATTTGGCGCATCACAGCGAAAACAATCTTTGTTTTCATGGACGGCTTGACCCGTCCTTGGCCTGCCTTGATCTTCTGGGCTAATCTGGTGAGTTTCTTTTCGATGCGCCGCTTCTTTTTCTCGCTTACCCGTTCCCAGGAGGTTTCCATGACCGCGACGCCGTATTGATAGGTTTTCGGAATCCCCCAGAAAAACGTACTGTGGGCCATGTCCCGGTTGGCGCTTTTCATCCCGGCCCCAGCCGCCGTGGAAATGCAGACAGCCTGTTTGGAGAACATTTTTTCTTCAGGCCGATGTACCATCCAGCGCCAGCCGTAATGGTCGAGGAAAGCTTTCATGGCCCCCGTGGCGTGAAAGACATAGACGGGGCTTGCCAAAATCAGCACATCGGCGGCGTCTATTGCCTGGGTAATGGGGGACAGCTTCGCGAAATGCGGGCATTTTGTCTCCGATTCCCCAAAGCAGGCGGTACAGCCCACGCAGAACTCCCCAAAATCCCTTGGCAAAAAGAACTCCGTCACGTCGCCGCCCAATTTTTCCGCCAGTGACCGCGCGATATGGCAGGTTGAGCCTTGGTGGCTCTGGCCATGAATGATGGTTATGTTCAATGAAATCGCCGCTTTCTGTTACACATTGAAGCGGAACAGGATAATATCCCCGTCCTGCACCACGTACTCCTTGCCCTCGGAGCGGATCAGCCCCTTCTCCCGGGCGGCCGCCATGGTGCCGCAGGCCCGCAAGTCCTCAAAGGCCACCGTCTCCGCCCGGATAAAGCCCCGCTCGAAATCGGTGTGGATCTTGCCCGCCGCCTGGGGGGCCTTTGTGCCCCGGATGATGGTCCAGGCCCGGCACTCGTCCTCGCCGGAGGTCAGGAAGGAGATCAGCCCCAGCAGGGTGTAGCTCGCCTTGATGAGCCGGTCCAGGCCGCTCTCGGCGATGCCCAGATCCTCCAGGAACATGGCCTTCTCGTCGGCGGGCAACTCGGCGATCTCCGCCTCCAGCTTGGCGCACACCGGGATGACCTGGGCCCCCTCCGCGGCGGCCCGCTCCGACACCTGGCCGTAATAGGGCACACCGGCGGGGTCGGCAAAGCCGTCCTCGTCCAGGTTGGCGGCGTAGATCACCGGCTTGAGGGACAACAGCTCACTGGTGGCGATGAGGGCAGCGTCCTCCTCGTCCACCTCACCCAGGTAAGACCGGGCGGACTTGCCGTCGTTCAGCCAGTCCCGCAGGCCCTCGAACACCTCCGCCTCGTGGTTGAACTTCTTGTCCGCCTTAGCGGACTTGCGGGCCTTGTCAATGCGCCGGTCGGCCATTTCCACGTCCGCCATGATGAGCTCCAGGTCGATGATGTCCATGTCCCGGATGGGGTCGGTGGAGCCCTCCACATGGATGACGTTCTCGTCGTCAAAGCACCGCACCACGTGGACGATGGCGGCGCACTCCCGGATGTTGGCCAGGAACTTGTTGCCCAGGCCCTCCCCCTTGGAGGCCCCCTTCACCAGCCCGGCGATGTCCACGAACTCCACCACGGCGGGGGTAGTCTTTTTCGGCTTGTAAAAGTCGCTGAGCCAGTCCAGGCGGCTGTCCGGCACGGCCACGGTGCCCACATTGGGGTCGATGGTGCAGAAGGGGTAGTTGGCGCTCTCCGCGCCCGCGTTGGTGATGGCGTTGAACAGAGTGGACTTGCCCACGTTGGGCAGGCCTACGATTCCTAATTTCATATTGCTCTACATCTCCTTAAAAAGTCCTGATTTTTCAAGGGTTTCCGGGTTTCGGCCCTTTGACTCTGCACCATTACTGTACCATTTCTTCACCATTTTGTCATTGACTTATATGCAGTTACGTCTTGTTGGCCTCAAACTGACGCACACCAGCAACCAGTGAATCATCCGTCACATGGACATATTTATCCATAGTGGTCTGGATGCTTGCGTGGCCCAACAGCTTCTGGAGTACCTTCGGCTGCATCCCGCTTTCAATCGCACGGGTAGCATAAGTGTATCTCAGAGCGTGCATACAGAAACGCTTGATTCCGTTTTCATCACAGATTTTGTAAAGATGGGTGTCATAACTGCTATTCTTACTGGGCTCCCCCGTCCGAAAATTGATAAAGACTAAATCTCTCATTACCAGCGTACTGTTTTGCCCAGTACGTCGATCAACGTAGGTCAGCGTCTGATTCAACAGAGAAGATTGCTTCCGAAACTCCTTGGAGGCATGAACTGCCATAAGAATATCATATGCTCTGCTAGTCAACGGGATTGTGCGGTAGCTGGTGACTGTTTTGGGTGGCCCTGCTCTCCACTCAGTCTGCTTGTGCCGGAACTCTAAAGTCTTGTTTACCGTAAGCGTCCGCTTTTCCCAGTCAATGCAGTCCCAGGTCAACCCAATCATCTCGCCAGTACGTAGCCCAGTCTCCAAAATAAGTGCATACTGGTAAAAATTGTGTGAGCCCTTTGCTGCTTCCAGAAACTTTTCCTGTTCTTCAACAGTAAGATACTTAATGTCACCCGGAACACGCACCGGCTTGGTGTATCTGACGCCATCCATAGGGTGCTTGGAAATCATTCCGTTCATTACAGCAGAACGGAACATGGTGCCCATAGCGATATACGCCTGTCGGATAGTTGATCCTGCGTAAACAGCATCCATTCCAATCAGAATTTTCTTGCAGTGCATAGGTCGTACATCCCGCAGAAACATCTTGCCAATTACTGGCTGAACATTGTGTACGTACCTTTCACGGTAATTTCGGAGAGTATTGGGAGCCAAATCACCTACAATGTTGTTAATCCAAAACTCAAACCATCCATCTACCGTCATATCAGGTAACGCATTGTGTTCCTCATGCACCTCAGCAGCTTGTTCACCCCGCCTGTCAAGGACTCGCGCTTCCTCCAACCAGTTTCTGGCTTCCGGAAGCTTTGGAAAACATTTATCATGCCTTTTCCCTGCTTTGTCAACAAATCGCGCTAAATACAACCCATCCTTTCTCTGGCAAATTCCCTTGCCACATTCTTTGCCTTTCAAGTTCTTTCCCATGATTCGGCTCCTTTCTCGCAGAGAAAGAGAGCGCACTACTACACCATGAGTATAGCAGATACCGCCCTCTTTCTCAAGCGCTAATTTGCCAATCTTTTTGATAGGTCATATTATGAGTTTCTGTCCAATGTAATCTTCAAATTCTTTGCGTTTTACCAACTTTTTTGAACCTACAAAGAGGACAAACGGACAGTTAGGCATGCGCAACATACTGTCAATTTTGTTAATTCCGATATTGCTGTATTCCGCAGCTTCCCTAATAGTTAAGGTCATTTTCAAATGAATTGGCACTTTTTCAACGCTCTGATCCAATTTAATGCCTCCTTGTTATAGCAATGAATCTATACAGTAAATATGTAGAACAGTCCTTCCCCATTTTGAGTAATGCATGAATATCAGATTATTTCAGATAGGTCTAATATAATTATGTACGGGAAAACCACCGTCGGAACTCGTTTTCTGGTTAAATATCCAGCTGACTCCGACGATGGTTCTACCTGCGCAACACAATGCTATTTTTTTGATGTGCCGTATTATCAGGCGACGGGATCGCCCTACTGCTCGCCCCCGGCACGGGAATATGCAAGCCCATCTGCGGTGACAGACGCCTAAAAGCCAACAGACGGTGACGGCAGGTGACGAAGCTGCCCACGCCGATCCCTCAGCAGTCCACTTTTACCCAGCGGGACGGGTTGATTACAGTCAATCTCTATTGCAGAGCCTTATGTTTTGACGTTACCAGCGCCAAGTAACAGACAGTGAGTTTCCCGCTCGTACCTTTGATGCAATCATTTTGACGGGCAGGGTCGAGAGAAGATACCTCTTACCAAGTCTCCCAGACAACCCGCAGGCAGTCAATGCGTCTGTGTCTGTACCGCTTACCACAAAAGAGATCAAAGCTTGCATATTGATGTGAGCGGATCTTATCCGCTTTTTTTCAAGGTGCATAAAGTGGATCTATAACCCAAATGTGGACAGCCTTCTCTTCCGCATTAAGTGCCAAAAACTGACATTGAGCTCTACAAAAGAAAATCCCCGCTGTCAAGCCCATAATGGGCTCGTCAGTGGGGATTCTCATTTGCATTTGGAGCGTGTCAGTTCATACCTACCGCCGAAATCACGCGATTTTCTGTTCACCCCAGCGGATAAAGAACTTTCCTTCCTTGTCCTGCTCCCGGCGCATCAGGAGGGCAAGCAGGTTGTAATCGACCCCGTTCCTGTGCCTTTCGATGGCAGACAGGATTCCTATGCCCCAAGTGCGGTGGCCGGCACAGCTATCGCCTGTCCAATGGGCTGTACCAGTGTACCCAGTGTCGCCGACAGTTCTCGGTCACTGCAGGGACAGTGCTCCACCGGAGCCATGTGCGGCTGACCATCTGGTTTCTGGCATTCTACCTGGTATGCTATGACAAGCGGGGTATCTCCGCAGTACAACTGTCGCGCCAGGTTGGCGTTACCATAAGATCGCATGGTATATGCTCAAGAGAATCCGTACAGCCATGGGACAGCGGAACGCAACGCACAAGCTGGAAGGTATCATTAAGTTTGACGACGCATACTTTGGCGGCCCAACCACAGGAAAAAAGCGGAGCCGGGGCACAGAAAAGGCAAAGGTTTTCGTGGCACTGTCTCTGGATATCCAGGGCAATCCCCGCTATATGAAAATGCGGGTAACATCCAATATCAAGCAGGCATCCGTGAAGAAGTTTGCCCACGCTGCCTTTGCCGATGGCAGCATAATCCGCAGCGATGGCTACCGCAGTTACACCCCGGCGCTGGAAGGCTACACCCATAAGCATAGTCCTTATGATCCCGATTCTGGCCTTCTCCATTGGCTGCGCATCATCATCGGCAATGCCAAGGCATTCATTCTCGGCACTTATCACGGTCTGCCCAAAGCCAATCTCCAGTCCTATCTGGACGAGTTCTGTTTTCGTTTCTCCCGTCGTTCCTTCGGTGCGGCACTATTGGAGCGTTTGGCCTTCGCCATCACGTTCTCAAATCCGGCATACCCAAAGGGATAACCACAAATATAAAATCTTTGACTGTCAGTTTGTCAATGCTTTTCAATTGGAACTGTCACCTGGATAATTCCAGACGGCCTCTACAATACGCTCTTTGCATGGCCTGCTTTATTAGGTCTTTAGCTGTGTTGCTGCAAATTTGATTTCATCTTTGTTCAAATCTTGATCCGCATCTTCGTATATTATTTCATCTATAACTGAGTTTCGTTCATAGAGCTCCGTTTTCCGCTTCATTTTCGCAGCAAGAGTTTTTGTGCAACTACCGGCTCTAAGTCGCCAGGTCCAGTTGCCGCTAAGTGTGGACGGCGTATTAATTCGTGCCTTAGCGCCGAGTTGAAGCCAGTCCTGCATGGGAATTATAGCGTAATTTGCTGCACAGGAAAGCACAGTGGATATGAAGAAATCTACACAGGCTTTATTGCTACCCGATTCACACATCAAATATGATTTTGCATACTGGACAGATTCTGCTGGGGCACTGTGTAGCCAACCAAGCGTTGTGTCGTTATCGTGTGTTCCGGTATACGCAACGCAGTTCTTTGGATATTTGAATGGAATATAATCGCTCTTTTCGCGAGCATCGAAGGCAAACTGCAAAACTTTCATGCCTGGAAATCCACTATACTCCAATAGTTCCCGAACCTCCGCCGTCAGATAGCCCAGATCTTCCGCTATGATTGGAACATCCGGGAATGCTTCCCTGATGGAATCGACAAATGCTTTCCCCGGACCTTTCTGCCATTTACCGTTTCGTGCGTTTTTATCTCCATACGGGATAGCATAATAGCTTTCGAAGCCTCGAAAGTGATCAATCCTGAGGCAGTCATATAGCTCAAACGAGCCGCTCAGCCGCTCCTTCCACCATTGGAAGCCTGTTTCCTGCATTAGATCCCAGCGGTATAACGGGTTGCCCCAAAGTTGTCCATCTGCGGTAAAAGCGTCTGGTGGACACCCAGCAACCAAAATCGGGCGGTCATCCTCATCAAGTAGAAAAAGCTCTGGATTGGTCCATGCGTCTGCCGAATCAAGAGCAACATAGATTGGGATATCTCCGATGATCTGAATGTCGCGCGCCTTAGCGTAAGCGGCAAGTTTTTTCCACTGTGTGAAGAATAACAGCTGAAGAAACACATAAAAGTCGATTTCAGAATGCAGTTCCTGTCTGGCCTTTTCAATCGCACGACATTCTCGTTTCCGTATCGCTTGTGGCCATTGCGTCCAAGAAACGCCGCACTGTGCATCTTTGAGTGCCATGAACAATGCGTAATCATCTACCCAGCTATGCGCTTTGCGAAAACGCTCAATTTCACTAGGATTATTGAAGTGGGAAAACGCTTTTTTCAAAATTATGTATCGGTACTGAAACTGTTTTGCATAATCGATTGCCGCACCGTCCTTTAGGTCGGCCAACGGAACACAGTCTTCTTTTTGGAGGAGTCCGTCCTCACAGATCAGATCCAAATCAATGAAATACGGATTCCCGGCAAACCCCGAAAAGCTCTGATACGGACTATCACCAAAGCTGGTTGGGCCGATTGGCAGCACCTGCCACAGTCGCTGCCCTGCCTCATGCAGAAAATCAACCCAGTTATACGCAGCCTTACCTAATGTGCCAATGCCATACGGAGATGGCAGACTGAAAATGGGTAGCAGTACCCCACTGCATCTTTCCATAAAAGGCCCCTTTCGATAACAACGACGGGTGGGCAACACAGACTGCTCCACCCGCCGTTGTTACAACTTGATGTTTAGAATGTCGGATAAATATCGATTGTTGTACCACCTGTTCCAGTAAAGTTCAAACCACTGGACCATGTTTCGTTGTTGATCAGAGGCTTAAATTCAAATGTTTCACCAGCGGGAATACGTTCTGTCTCAAAAACCCAACAATCAGACGAAACATTCAGCATACTGCGGCCAAGATCCCATTTTAGCGGATATTCATCGCCGCGCAGATACATTGTATTTCCGAGTCCCACATCATAGTGGACGCGAATTGTTGTCACTGTGCGCTCCATTGGGGTGTACTTTGCAACCGTGCCAGATGTAAATACATAGGCTGTTTTGGCAGGCAACGTAATGTCGAGCATTTTCCCTGTTACGCTTCCTCTTGTAATTTGTGCAGTCACAGAAGTATCAAGCAAATTCGTGAGGGTCGTACCAATCGTCAGGCTGCTTTCTGCACGAATCGGAATCTGTCGGGTTTCATTGCTTGTACCATTATTGAAGATTACAATTACTTCCTGACCGGTTGTATCATCTCTGCGGGAGTATGCATATATATTATCCTCCGACCACATTTCACGCTGTACACCAGTTTGCAGGCACGAATAGGTTTTTCTCAGTTCGGCAAGCCGCTGAATATACTTATAGGTAATTCCGTTTTCTGAGAAACTGGGCATAACCTCGCGGTTTTCTTTGTTTGCGATACCAGCCCATTCAGTGGGTACGCCGCCACCGTAGCAGTTCTGCTCTGTTCCGTAATAAACATCAGGAATACCACGGACAGTAAAGATAAAAGTTAAAGCCAATCTGAGTTTTTGATAGTTATCATCAGCTAGACACAGGAAGCGATCACGATCATGATTGTCGATAAACGTAATGAGATGATTTACGTTTGCGTACTTGTAATCCTGATCAAATATCGCTTTAACTGTCGTGAAGCTGGCATCGTGAGCGAACACTTCACGGGCTTGGAAGAAGAGTGGGAAGTCAAGTACACCCCATTCATAATTGGAGAACGCACTCACATAATCAACATCACCAACGAATATCTCACCGAATGACGGAACGCCAACGTAGGATTCAAACTCCTGCAGAAAATCCTTCGGCATCGAACGCGCAGCGTCAACACGGATGCCATCAGCGCCAGTCAGGGTAATCCAGTTTTTATATGCATCTTTGATTGCCTGCCGAGCATCGGCGTTATCCTGATTCAGATCATCAAGACCGCCGAGGTCATAGTTCAGAACCTGATTTTCATCATCCCAATTCGTAATATCACCATAATGATGATACCAATCGGGATTGTTGAAAGGAGCAGCCGGCTGATAGCTGGCGGAACTGTAGGTCGAACTTGCTCCATTGAAATAGTCTGCTGTATGATTCGGAACTACGTCCAGAATTACTTTGAGTCCCTTACTGTGGGCAGCAGAAACAAGATCGACCAAATCCTGCTTTGTGCCGAAATGAGGATCAGCAGAGTTGTAATCATGTGTAAAATAACCATGATAACCGGATTCTTCACCGTCTCTGCTTAGAAGCTCGTTCTGAGAAGGCGGCGAGATCCAAATTGCGGTCACACCTAGATTTTTTATATAATCCAGCTTCTGTGTGATGCCCTTCCAGTCACCGCCCTGCGTGTACTTGAGCTGGCCGGGGCGATATTCCTGATTCAGCGTACCATTATTCGTAGGATCTGCATCATAGAAACGATCTGTCAGGATCATGTAGATAATATCACTTTCGCTCAGGACAGAACTACTGTCGGTCATCGCCTGAATCTCGGAGTCATTTGCCGCTTCCACAGGTGTGAAGTTTTCTGCACCGACAGTATCAGAAAGAGCGGACGTGGTCAACGAGGTACCGACACCAGCGGCCAAAGCTGTTGGTGTGAGGACCATCGTTAAAACAAGTGCAACAATCAGAAGTGTGGAAAGGAACTTTGTTTGAAACGTTTTCTTTGTCGTAAACATGATAATACCTCCTTTATATGTTTCGAGCTGACCTTGTTATCCTTTGATACCACCGGCCTGCAAACCGGAAACAAAGTACTTCTGGCAGCAGATGAAGATGATGAGTACGGGAATCAGGCTCGCCACAGACATGGCAAAGACATAGCCCCACTGTGTGAACTGATGCTGTCCGAAGAAGCCGGAAATGGCAATCGGGAGTGTGCGCTTCTGCGTGTCGTTCAGGACTGTTAACGCCCACGGGAATTCTTCCCACGCCGTCAAAAAGTTGAAGATGCTGACGGATGCAATTGCTGGACTTGCCAGCGGGCAGATGACCTTAAAGAACACCGTGAGCACGCTACCGCCATCCATGTAGACGGCTTCATCGTATTCTCTGGGAATACTCTCAATGTAGCCTTTGATCATAAACGTGGAAAACGGAATAACCCACGCCACATAGAACGGCACCAATCCGAGAAGCTTGTTCGTAATTTTGAAGAACGAAGCAAGCTGATACTGTGTGATAATAAGCGTCGTGCCGGGGATAATCATTGTCCCGATAACAAGCGCAAAGAGCGCCTTCCTGCCGGGGAACCGAAAGCGTGCCACGCAGAAAGCCAGCGCTGTTGATACAAAAGCCGCAATTACAACAGTCAGCATGGCGACTATCGCGCTGTTTAAGAAATTGATATAGAATTTTTCCTGGCTAAAGATATACGCATAGTTTTCAAGCGTAATGCTGTCGAGCTCAGGGAAGAATTTGGGTGGGAACTCGTACAGTGCGCCGTTCGGCTTCAGAGACGTGCTGATCATGTAAATCATCCTGTCTCTGATACCCATCTCCGAGCCCACGAGCCATCTCAGGATGGCGTATGCCGTCGTCTGCG
>JAIEFH010000137.1 GCA_029067025.1 Oscillospiraceae bacterium
GCGCATTGGCCAGATTCCAGATAAAGGGTACGCTGATGAGTACCGGGGGGACGGCGGGCATGGCATAATAGATGGCGAACTGCTGCCCCAGAGCCCTGGACATCTCACGCCGTCCCATGCCCAGTTTGTGCAGCAGGGTAAATTGGCGGCGGTAGTGTTCCGACTCGCTGAGCTGCTGGATGGTGAGGATGGTGGCGGCGGTCATGGTCAGGGCCAGAGCCAGGAAGTACATGGGAAAGACAAAAAGCGCGGTCTGAGAGGCCGCATCCGCTTCTTCGTTTGCCCGGGTGGTGATCGTGTTGCTGGAAAAGCCGGAACCGGTGCGCTCGTTGATTTCCCAAAGATCATAAAACTGTGTCCGCGGCACCGGCTGGACTGTTTTGGCGGCATAGGCCCAGTGGTGGACAGGCAAGCCCTCCGCCGCTTCATCCGGAACGACCAGGATATAACCCCGCCCGTTCACCGTCCCGCCGCTCTGGGACAGGTGCTCCGTATAGAGGCCGCCCGGTGTCAGGGAGGTGCCGCCCAAGGCCAGCGGCTGGTCGTAAGCACGCAGCAGCTCCTCCAGATAGGTGATGCAGTGGATCAGGTACTGCCCCGGTTTCAGTTCCACGGTCTGATAGCCGGCGATGGCCCGCAGGGCGGCGTAATCGCTGTAGCGGAGGACAGGGTCCTCGTCATAAGCATAATAGTAGTACTGTCCATCCAGATAGCCCATGATCTGTGCGCTGCCGCTTTCATAGACCTGATACTCCAGACTGCGCTCCACCGGGATGTTTTTGTCAATATAGTCCACATAAGCGGAGGGGTCCCGGCCGTCCCCAACTCCGATATACAGATCAAAGCAGGTGTTTTCCGCCGACCGGCCCTCAAAAATGCCCCGGAAGACCAGGCCAGAGCCCTCGGAGATAAGGGTGGCGGTGAATACCATGGAGATCACTGCCATGAGGACGCCCATCGTGGCCAGCTTGGCGGTGAGGGTGCGGAACACCAGCAGATTCTGGCCCTTGTACTTCCGGGCGGGCCGTTTGTCAAAAAAGGCGGGCACGCCGGAGGCGAAGCTGAGAAAGAAGCCGAACAGAGCTGGGATTAAACAGCCTCCGCCGATGGTGGCGAGGGCTAAATCCCACATCATCAGCAAAGCCGTCCCAACAACCCCCAGCACAACAGAAAAAACAAAGACAACACGGCGCTTT
>JAIEFH010000138.1 GCA_029067025.1 Oscillospiraceae bacterium
GTGCCCTATATGCTGGTGGTGGGCGACCGGGACATGGAGAATGGCACCGTCTCCCCCCGCCACCGCTCCGGCGAGGATCTGGGGGCCATGGGGCTGGACGCCTTCGCCGCGATGCTGGGCGAAGAGGTCAAAAGTAAGGCAATCAAGTGAGAAAAGAGCCGCCGGGAATTCCCGGCGGCTTTTTTTATTTGTTTGGGACACGACTCTGGCATCCCATTCCCCTTGACAAAACCTCTGTGCGCAGTTATACTAAATATAGAAAGGGCGTTGCCGGCAGACGGCTGGCCCTCAGATTTTGGGTTAAGAAGTAACCGCTATCTTTGTGAGGGATGGGCGGTTACTTCTTTTTATCTGCCGCAATAAAGAGGCTGATAATGCCAATGATGACCATGCAAAGCTGAAAAATCTCAGATGTACTCATTGGGCAGCCCCCCTTTCCGAAGATCAGGGGGCAAGAAGTGCCCCCTGTCAAGAGGGCCCCGCCTACCGTTACTGGCAACGCTGAAAGACAATGCTTTCCTGCTCCAAGCATAGCACAAAGCAAGAGAAAAGGCAATCCCCCCTTGCTTTTTTCGCCAACCTATGGTATATATGATTGCAATACCTCCTCACGAGGTAAATCTTTACTTATTTTAGGAGTTGATTTGTCCATATGGACCCAGATAGTATGATACTGCTGGCCGTGCTGGTGGTCATGGTGGTCATGTCCGGCTATTTTTCCGCTACCGAGACGGCCTTCACCTCCCTCAACCGCATCCGCCTGAAGAGCCGCGCCGACAACGGCGACAAAAAGGCGGAAAAAACCCTGGCCCTAGCTGAGGATTACGACAAGCTGCTGTCCACCATCCTCATCGGCAACAACATCGTCAACAACATAGCCGCCACCCTGTCCACCCTGCTGTTCATCAAGCTGATTAACGAGGAGAGTGGTCCGGCGGTGTCCACCATCGTACTCACCGTGGTAGTGCTGATCTTCGGCGAAATCTCCCCCAAAAGCCTGGCCAAGGAATCCCCGGAGGCCTTCGCTATGTTCTCCGCGCCCCTGCTGCGGCTGTTCATGGTGGTGCTCACCCCGCTGAACTTCATCTTCGGCCTGTGGAAGAAGCTGCTCACCCTCCTATTCCACAAGGAACAGGACGAGGGCATCACCGACGAAGAGCTGGTCACCATGGTGGAGGAGGCGGAGGATCAGGGCGGCCTGGATCGGGAGGAGAGCCAGCTCATCCGCTCCGCCATCCGCTTTGATGACCTGGAGGCCGGGGACATCCTCACCCCCCGGGTGGACGTGGTGGCGGTAGAGGACACGTCCAGCCTCAGCGACGTGACAGCGGTATTTGCCGCCGAGGGTTACTCCCGCCTGCCTGTGTACCATGAGAGCATCGACGACATTGTGGGCGTGATCCACCAGAAGGATCTGTTTTCCGCCCGCTATCACGGCCGGGATCAGCTGTCCCCGCTGATCCGCCCGGTGCTGCACATCACGGCGCTTACCAAGATCGACGACCTGATGCGCCAGTTCCAGCGCACCAAGACCCAGATGGCGGTGGTGGTGGACGAGTACGGCGGCACCGAGGGCATCCTCACCATGGAGGACATCGTGGAGGAGCTGGTGGGCGAAATCTGGGACGAGCACGACGAGGTGGTGGAGCAGTTCCGCAAGCAGCCCGACGGCAGCTATCTCATCTCCTGCTCCGCCGACCTGGACGATCTGTACGACCTGTTCCAGGTCACCGGCGAGTGCGACGCGGCCACTGTGTCCGGCTGGGTGCTGGAACAGCTGGGCCGGGTGCCGGAAGTTGGGGATCACTTTGTGTGGGAAAATCTGGACGTCACCGTTACCCGCGCCGAGCACCACCGGGTGCTGGAAATCAAAGTGGTGGTTCAACCCGATCCTGAGGACGAAGAGGAATAAACGCGGCCCCTGGTTTTCGTACCAGGGGCCGTTCTTTTATGCGTTCCTCCGCTTTTCCAACACGGCCAGCGCCAGTCCTGCCAGGGACAGCGCCCCCAACGCCATGCCGTGAACCAACCCCGGCGCGGTGTAGCGAAGCTCAATCTCATGCTCCCCGGCGTAGAGGGGGACGGTCAGGAAAGTCTCCAGCCAAACGCCCGTGTCCACCTTTTTACCGTCCACGTAGGCCGTCCAACCCTTCTCGGCGGGGATAGTCGTGGCCAGCTCGCCCTCCGTCCCGCTTCGGACGGCCAACCGCACCCGGCCGTCCTTCTCCACCGATAAAATCTCCGTGTTGTCCAGCCGCTCCATAACGGCGTAGAGTGCGCTCTGGTCCAGCTCCCACAGCCGCCCGGCCCAGTTCCCAAAATGGCGGACCGTGACCGTCCACGCCTCTCCCTCCGCGGGCGTGCCAAGATAGTGGACGCTGGCCCACTCGCTGGAGCCCAGCCACAGCAGATGCTCCCCATTCACCAGCACCTCCCGCAAGCCATTGGCGGACAGGTCGGCGTAGATGGGCTTTCCCGTTCCGGTGAAGGTCAACCTGGTACCTCCCAGGCTCTCCGGCTCCGCCACCGTCTCCACCGGGATAAATACCGACGTATTGGCCTGCGTCAGCCCGGAGATCAGCGTGTTTTGCCGCACAAAGCAGTTGTTATCCGCCAGCTCCGGCACCTCTCCCGCCGCCATGAAGGCCAGCGGCAGCGTTTTGGGGCTCTTCCACAGTGTCAGCCCGCCCGCCTGGGCGACGGGCTCGTACCCCGGCGGCATATCGTCCCCGCTGATGACATATTTCACGCCAAACAGCGCGTCGGTCACCGGCGTGGAGCCGTAGTAAGCGCACCACATCCACGTCTGAGCAAAGCCCAGCTTTTTCGTCAGCCGGTTCACCTGGTCATTATATAGGCTGCTGTAGTGGGTGATGCCGGGGTAACCGAAGGACAGCGGACTGTTGAACCCCCGGTCTGACCTGGCCCCCATGCGGTAAAATCCGCCCCCGGCGTCCTCCTTTGCCGCCTCCACCAGTTGGGCGTTGGCGGTGTAGTAGTCCCGGTATGCCCGGTAGGAATCGGATCCGAACTGCCCCTCCAGCCCGCCCAGGATGGTTTTTGTGTTGAAACCCAGCTCCAGCACCGACAGTGCGGCCAGGGTCAGCGCCCCGCCCCGCTTCAGCCAGGGATCGCGCTCTCCCAGCCAGTCCAGCAGCGGGCCCAAGGCCTGAACCGCCAGATACAGCAGGCAGAACGAGACCACAAAGGAGTAGCGGGCAGGGAACCAATTGGGCCGCTGGAAGAGGTGCCACACCTTATCTGCCGGGGACAGCAGCAGAGACGCGGCGGACACCGCCAGCAAAGCGCCGCTGGCCAGCTTTTCCCGCGGCGAAATTTTTCGCGGAAAGAAGTACACGACCGCCAGCACCAGCGCCGCTGTCCCACAGAACACATAGGGCGGCGCCCCGTAGGTGATGGAACGGTACTGCCCTGGGCGCAGCTGATTCAGCAGCTGCGCGGGGTCGCAGGCCAGCAGTCCGTCGTAGTCCACGTTTCCGCCGCTGAATTTGCCGGTGAACATGGACAGGAAGGTGGGCAGCCACAGCCACGCCGTCAGCCCCAGGGCGCAGGCCGCGCCGCCGAAGAAACGGAGCAGAATCGTTTTCAGCGCCGTTCGATCCGGCCAGAGAACCGCCAATCGGGCGCACAGATACAGCGCGCAGAAAATGCCTACCATATAGGAGATATACCAGGTGGAAATAAAGCACACCGTCAGCGCGGCAATCAGCGGCCCCCCGCTCCGCCCCGCCAGAATGCGCTCCACCGCCAGCAGGATCAGCGGCAGCCAGATCACTCCGTCCAGCCACATGACGCAGATGGAATAGATAGCGTTATACGACATCAGGGCGTAGCACACCGCGCAGATCAGCGCCGCCCCGTCATGGCCGGGGAACCGCTTTCGCGCGAAAACGGCAAAGCTCACCCCCGCCAGACCGATTTTCAGCACCATGAGGAACATCAGCCCGATGGGCATGGCCTCATTTGGCACAAACAGGGTCAATAGGGACAGCGGGCTGGACACATAATAGGAGAACACCCCGATATAAGACGTGCCCAGCGCCTTTGACCAGGAGAAGAACAGCTCGCCGTTTTTCAGCGCGCAGAAAAATTCCACATACTGGGTGGACATATCGGAGATGAGAATCGTCTTGTCCCCCCAGGGGGCCATGCCCAGGGACGCGCAGACCCACAGCATCACCAGCCCTGGAACGGCAAAAGCCAGGGCGTACACCGCCGCCCCCAACCGTTTACGTTTGCCCGTCGCGCTCCCCTCCCTTCTTTGGCACAAGCGGCGCTCCACAGAGCGCCAATCATTTTATCATGGCCCGTCCGGGCTGTCAAATTGCCGAAAACGCCGACCTTGTTTTTCCACGTATCATTTTGCCCGTTTTTGCACATCCTGCACACAGAAGTCAAATGGAAAAGAGGTTCACGCCATGAAACGAATAACCGCCCTGGCGCTGACGCTACTATGCCTGCTCAGCGTCCCGGCTTACGCCGCCCCCGCGGGCGTTACCGCCCCCTCCGCCGTCCTGATGGAAAAGACCACCGGCACGGTCCTTTCCGAGCAGGACTCCAAAACCCAATATGAGCCCGCCTCCGTCACCAAAATCATGACCCTGCTGCTGGTCATGGAGGCCATTGACGGCGGCAGCCTGGGCTGGGACGATATGGTCACCGCCTCCGCCTACGCCTGCTCCATGGGCGGCAGCCAGATCTGGCTGAAGGAGAACGAACAGCTCACCGTCCGGGATATGGTGAAGGCGGTGACGGTGGTGTCCGCCAACGACTGCGCCGTGGCCCTGGCCGAACACGTGGCGGGCAGCGAGACCGCCTTTGTGGAGCGGATGAACCAGCGGGCAGCGGAGCTTGGCATGGAGAACACCACCTTCAAAAACTGCACCGGCCTGCCCGCCGAAGGGCACCTGACCTGCGCCTATGACATCGCGCTGATGAGCCGGGAGCTGATCCTGAACCACCCGTCTATCCGGGAGTTCACCACCATCTGGATGGACACCCTGCGGGACGGCACCTTCCAGCTGTCCAACACAAACAAGCTGATCTTCTACTATGAAGGGGCCACCGGGCTCAAAACCGGCTTCACCGACACGGCGCTGTACTGCCTGTCCGCCACAGCGGAGCGGGACGGCATGGAACTCATCGCCGTGGTGATGCACGCCCCCACCTCCAACGACCGGTTTGAGAGCTGCAAAACCCTGCTGAACTACGGCTTCGCCAACTACGCCATCACTCCTGTCTACCCCGACCAGGCCATTCCGCCGGTGGCGGTGTCCCTGGGCACTCAGGACACCGTTCAGCCCGTCACGGCCCGTGAATGTTCCATCCTGCTGGAGAAGAGCAAAACGGGGGCTGTCACCACCCAGCTGGAGCTGTGTGAAAACGTGGAGGCCCCGGTGGAGGCGGGCCAGAAGCTGGGCGAGCTGAAAGTCCTGGTAGACGGCGAACAGGTGGACGTCATTGACCTGGTGGCCGCCCAGGAGGTGCCCAGGCTGAGTCTTGGCGGCATCTTCAAACGGTTCCTCAACTCGTTGTTCCTGCAAGGAGACTGAAAACAGCCCACCCCAGTTGGGGTGGGCTGTTCATCTATTGTTCCTTCACCAAAGCCTCTCCAGCGAGGTAAATATCTCCCGCGCCGACGGTGAGGATCAAATCCCCCGGCTGGGCCAGGCGCTTGAGCTTTTCCGTCACGTCCTTTAAATCGGGGCAGAACACGCTGCCCGGGATTTTCGCCGCCAGGTCGGCGGAGGAGATCCCGATGTCATTGTCCTCCCGGGCGGCGAAAATCTCCGCCAGGATGGTGACCTCCGGCCGCTTGAGCACCTCCACAAAGTCGTCAAACAGCTCGTGGGTGCGAGAGTAGGTGTGGGGTTGGAAGGCGCAGATCACCCGCTTGTGGCCCAGCGCCTGGGCGGTGTCGAACAGCGCCGCCAGCTCGCCGGGGTGGTGGGCGTAGTCGTCGCACACCTCCGCGCCGTTGTACATCCCCTTGTACTCAAACCGCCGGCCGGGGAGCCGGAAGTCCCGCATTCCGTCCTCCACCGCCTTCCCTGGCAGGCCCAGGGCAATGGCGGCGGCAGCGGCGGCCAGCGCGTTTTTCACATTGTGTATTCCGGGCACGGACAGCTCAAGGTGGGCGTACTTCTCCCCCTGGTACATCACGTCGAAGGAGCCGAAGCCGTGGGCCATGGACAGGTTGGCCGCGTGGACGTCCCCCTTGTCAATGCCGAAGGTCATGACGGGCCGGGTCTCCCCCTTGAGGGTGACCATGGTGTTCTCGTCCTCGCAGTTTGCCACAATGAGGCCGTTCTCCGGCACCCGGTCGGCAAATTCCCGGAAGGAATGCTCCACATCGGCTAAATCCTTGAAAAAGTCCAGGTGGTCGGCCTCCACATTCAAAATCACCGCCACCGTGGGGTAGAAGGACAAAAACGAGTTGCAGTACTCGCAGGACTCCAAAATGATGGTATCCCCGTGGCCCACCCGGTGGCCCGCCTCCAGCAGAGGCAGGGTGCCGCCGATCATCACCGTGGGGTCGGCCTTGGCCGCCATGAAGATGTGGGTGCACATGGAGGTGGTGGTGGTTTTCCCGTGGGTGCCCGAGATGCACAGGGCGTTTTTGTAGTCCCGCATGATGGCCCCCCAGGCCTGGGCCCGCTCGAACACGGGGATGCCCGCGCCCAGCGCGGCGGCGATCTCCGGGTTCTCATCGTGGACGGCGGCGGTGCGCACCACGCAGTCCGCCCCCTCCACGCTCTCAGGCAGATGGCCGATCACCACCGGGATACCCAGCTTGCGCAGATGTAACACGGTGGCGCTCTCCCGCTGGTCGGAGCCGGTGACCTTCACCCCGGCCCCATGGAGCACCTCCGCCAGCGAGGCCATGGACACCCCGCCAATGCCCACCAGGTGGGCCCGCCTCCCAGGCTGTAAATAGTCTCGGATATTCTTGCCTTCCATACTCACTCTTCCCTCATATGACCAACGCGGCCTGCGCGTTTACAAATTTTAAAGCACTTTATTATATAATGTGCCACAGGAAATTGCAACCTCTAAAATTATAATCGGCCCGCCTCCGGTTTAGACGTGCCAGGCAAAAAAACAGCCCGGCGGTCATCCCGCCGGGCCGTTCCTTTTTTCAAAGCGCAAAATACCGCACACCGTCCACGGTGCAGATGAGACTCTGGCTGATCATCCGCCGGGTCACCCCGCGAAAACCGTCCGGGTTAAATATACCGGCCTTGCGAAAGCTCACTGCCCGCTCGGGGCGGTCGGCGCCGCATTTGCGGAGCTTGCGCAGAATATAATTCCTGCGGATCAGCGGAACTGGTACCATCGTTCTTCCTCCTTGTCAATCTACGTAGAAATACACGTTCACATCGCCCAGGTCGCTCTCGGCATCCAGCTTGTAGGAATAGCTGCCCTTGCGCTCCGCCTTGTCGCCCTGGTTCCGTCCGTTCACCGTCACGGTGCCCAGGCTGCACTTCAGCTCATACTCGCAGTCCAGCTCGGAACAGCCCAGGTTGGCCTCCACCTGGCCCAGGTTGGTTTCCAGATCGATGTCCACGCCGCTGTAAAGCTCTTCCATGCCCAGGGTCACATCGCCCAGGTCGCTCTTCAGCGTCAGCTTTTTCGGCGTGCGCACATCATAGCAGTCCACGTCGCCCAGGGCTGTCTTGGCCTCGATCTTTTCCGCCGCGTACACGTTGCTCAGAAACACGTCCCCTAAGTCGGTCTTGACATCGATCTTCTCCAGCACCGCACCACCCGGCACGGTAATGGTCACATTCAGGGAGTGTTTGCCGGTCAGACCGCTGAAGCCCACATGAAAGCCGCCGGATTTCGCGTCCCAGATCTTCAAAACGCCGCCCTTGATCTCCCATTTCAGCTCATAGCCGCCCAGGTCGCCCTCCTGCCAAATTGACAGGGAGTAGTCATCACCGTCGAACACGGCGATGTCGCCAAAGCTGATGTCCGCGTCAATGCTCTCAAACATGCCCAGATCGCCGTCCATATTCGACCAGAAGTTACCAGTGTACTCCCCACCTTCCTCCACAATGGTAACCGCCCCCGGGGTCTGGACAGGTGCTTGCGCCACATTGTTCCGCCAGTGCCAGATATACCGGCTCAGCCCCACCAGCGCCGTCACGAGGCTGCCGATCAGCACCACCGCTACCACCGCGCAGACCGCCAGCACCCAGGGCCATTTTTTCTTCTTCGGGGGCCTCCAGCCGTCGGCCTGCTCCTGGGTGACGTAGCCGCCCTCCACCGCCAGCCGGCAGGACAGCGCCCAGGGGTCGCCCAGCTCCCGAACTACCTCGGTCTCCCGCTCCGGGCCGGCCTCCTCGAAATATTCGGCGTAGTAGCGCAGGATGTCCTGCCGCTCCCGCTCGGGCACCCAGCGGGCCAATCCCTCGGCCAGCTCGGCAAGATAAGTAAGTTTATCCATTTGGCTCATCCTCCTTCAAAAGCTCCTCCACACCGTCCCGGAAATGCCGCCACTCCTCCCGCCGCCGTTCCAACTGGGTGTGGCCTATAGGGGTAATGGCGTAGTAGCGGCGGTTACGGCCCTGGTAGGGCCGGTCATATACCGACAGCAGGCCGTCCCTCTGGAGCCGCCGGAGCACCGGGTAGAGGGTGGACTCCGAAATATCCAGCCGCTGTTTCACCTGCTGGGTGAGGATATAACCGTAGGCGTCCCCATGGGACAGCACCGCCAGCACACACCCGTCCAGCAACTGGGGGCTGATTGCGAAAGCCATGGTATCCCCTCCTTTCGTCCCATATTATAATCGATATAATATTGCCCTGTCAATACAACATGGGCACTTTTAAAAATTCTTAAAAACTCTCCCAGTAAATCGAATGAATAAGTGCATGAAGAAAGAAAATTTTCGGAAACCCCTTGACCTTACACTTGGTGGAAGGCATATACTCGCATCACAAAACAGGCCGCGGTCATCCGCGGCCGGAACAGGAGGACTACATTATGCCAATCGGAACCATCGCCGCCATCGTCGCGGTCATCATCCTCGTCATCGCGGTCCCGCTGGGGATCATGCTTTTCCTGCGTAAACGGGGCGGGGCCTGGACCACCTTCCTGATCGGCGCGGGGACCTTCATACTCTTCGCATTCATCCTGGAAAATCTTTTCCATGCCCTGGTCTTGTTGATCTTGTTCCCCAACGCCGAAACGGTGATCCGGGGAAACATCTGGCTCTATGGCCTCTACGGCGGTCTGGCGGCGGGCCTGTTTGAGGAGACAGGCCGCTTCCTGGCCTTCCGCTTCGCGCTGCGCGGCCGCCAGGACCGGATCACATCCCTTGCCTATGGCATCGGACACGGCGGCATAGAGGCGTTTCTGATTGCAGGACTGACGATGGTCAACAACCTGATCCTGGGCCTGACCTATGCCAACGCCGAGACGCTTCCGCCGGAAATGGCTGCAATTGTGGAAACGCTGCTCACCACCCCGGCGAGTATGTTCCTATGGAGCGGCTTCGAGCGGCTGTACGCCATGGCCGCGCACATGGCGCTCTCCGTGCTGGTGTTCGCTTGCGTGCGTACAAACCGGCGATGGCTGTACCCCGCCGCCATTCTGACCCACACGGCGGTCAACTTCACGGCGGTGGTGTTCAACGCCTACCTGCCCATTGCGGCCACAGAGCTTCTGGTGGCGGCGCTCACAGCCCTAGCGGTCCTCTGGGCGGCGCGAATTTACAAAAACCTTCCCCAACAATATCAGGAACATAAAAGCGAATTGGGATAAAAAATAGAGCGCCCTTGGATAGGGCGCTCTGTTCTTTATTGTCACGCTTCTTATGACATCTGCCTGCTCCGGGAAATATTCATGGTACCGTCCTGCATCTCGTTCACCCAGTCCAGGCTGCGCCCGGTGCCGTTGGCCACGCAGGAGATAGCCTCGTCCGCCACATAGGTCTCGATGCCCGTGTGGGACTCGATCAGCTTATCGAAGCCCCAGACCAGCGACCCGCCGCCGGTCATGATGATACCGTTGCTGGAGATGTCGGCCACCAGCTCGGGAGGAGTGCGCTCCAGTACGCCGTGGATAGCCTCCAGGATGCGGGAGCAGGGTTCCTCAAAAGCCTCGATCATCTCGCTGGAGGTGACAGAGAACACCCGGGGCAGGCCGGTCATCAGGCAGCGGCCCTTGACCTCCATAGAAATCTCCTCCGGCCGGGGGAACACGCAGCCGATGGTCATTTTCAGCTCCTCCGCCGTGCGGTCACCGATGAGGACGTTGTGCCGCTTGCGGATGTACTTAACCACCGCCTCGCTGAACGCGTCGCCCGCCACCTTGATGGAGGCGGATTCCACGATGCCGGACAGGGAGATGACGGCGATGTCGGCGGTGCCGCCGCCGATGTCCACCACCATATGGCCGTCGGGCTGGGTAAT
This sequence comes from Oscillospiraceae bacterium, assembly GCA_029067025.1. Lineage (GTDB taxonomy): Bacteria > Bacillota > Clostridia > Oscillospirales > Oscillospiraceae > Enterenecus. The sequence goes on from JAIEFH010000138.1 coordinate 10,441, forward strand.
ATCGACGCCCGCGCCGATGGCGGCTGCCAGGGGCTCCTCGATGAGGTACACCCGCCGGGCGCCCGCCTGGATGCCCGCGTCAATGACGGCGCGCTCTTCCACCTCGGTGATGCCGGAGGGCACGCAGATGACCACCCGGGGCTTAAACACCCGCACGGGAGCTACCTTGCGGATAAACTCCCGGAGCATCCGCTCGGTCATGTCGTAGTCGGAGATGACGCCCTCCCGCAGGGGGCGGATGGCCACGATATTGCCGGGGGTCTTACCCAGCATCTGCTGGGCCTCGGTGCCCACCTTCAGCAGCTTGCCGGTGTTCTTGTCCAGGGCCACCACCGACGGCTCACGCAGAACGATCCCCTTGTCCTTGATATAGACCAGCACGCTGGCGGTGCCCAGGTCGATGCCGATATCTCTTGCAAACATAGTTTTCACTCCAGTCATCTATATACCGCGCTTGGAATTCTTCCCCAAAAGCGCCTTGGATAGTCATATTCAAAGAGAATACCCACTGTGGGTATACCTGTTAATCATACTAGACAATTCCTGATTTTGCAAGCCTTTTTGCCGTACTGGGCTCTTTAATTTTTCGTGAAGGAAAATCCTGTTTTTGGGCACTCCGCACAACCTATGTTTTCACGCTCCGCACCTGTGGACAAACATTCAGCCCCCAGCCGTCCTATCTCGCGGCTGGGGGCTTACTTCTGGTTTTGGTTGTCCAAGGGCCTATACCTACGCTTTCTTCGGATTTCTTGCGTTGGGGTTCCGCCTGAAACTACTTGCTCCTGTTTCCTCAAACAATGGTGGGCTTCAGACTGAATCTGGCTTCCGTCGCTTACTCAAGCGTGTTTGGAACGAGTCGAGACTTCGCTTCACTTTGCGTCTCCCAATCGCGAAAAGAGCCTGGTGCGTTCGACGTTAGTACATTGGACTCACCTTTTCCTTTCTGTTTGTATTGTACTATAGCACCTGGTATTTGTCAATAGTTTTTTGTAAGTTTTTTAAAATTTTTGCCGGCCCCACACCTGTGGGGCCGGCAATGCTCACTCCTCATTTTTTCCGAAGCCGTCGTTCTCAATGGCCAGCCCATACCAGCTCAGCCCGGACGCGGCCGCGTCCCCAAAGGTGGGGTGCCACCCGGCCACCATGGCCCAGGTGTTGTACCAAAACACGTAGGTGATGCCCAGGTGGCTGGGCAGGATCTCCTCGATGATGACCCGCAGTTGGTCAAACCCCTCCGGTATTCCCGCCACATCGGGGAAATACACGTCCACATAGCCCGGCCTGCCTGTCTCCTCCGCCCTGGCGTTGAGACCGCAGCCCCGCAGGGTATCGTTGATGGCCTCCGGCGTAAAGCTGTCGCCGCTGATGCGCAGCAGGGCGGCCAGGGCCTCCCGCCGCTGCTCTGCCGTCACACACACCGGGCGGTAGGGCAGCAGCGCCTCGATCCGCTCCAGGCCGAAGTCCTCCGCCGTGGTCAGGTTCATCTCCCGGGCGGTGTGATCCAGCTCCGCCTCCGCCCCGTCCAACCGCGCGCCGTAGGCGGCCAGCTCGCCCCGGTTGATGGTGCCTGCGCGCAGATCGTACACGCCCAGGGGCCGGAGCAGCGATACCAAATAGTCCTCAAACCTCAGCGTCACGCGCCGCCACCCCCACCCGCGCCGTCGGTGATGGTCAGCTCCCCCAGCACCGGCAAAGTAACTTTGTCCAGCGGCAGATCCGCCGCCGGCTCCTCAAGCTGGCAGTTGGCCACCCCGTCCACGCCGTAGATGAGGGAGATGAGCTGGGCGCGGGGCAGGGCTTTGCCCAGCCGCTCCCCGTTGAACCAGCCCTCCAGCCGCTGCCGCACCGCCTCGGCCACGGCATCAAAACTCCGATCCTCTTTGGCCCACAGCCTGACGGACACATCCACGGTTTCCACCGTGGGGGGGATCACCTTCACATCGCAGGCGATCTCCCGCACCCGGTCAAAATGCTCCTGTAAGGCGTCCAGCAGCTCCTGATCCGGCGCCCCCTCCAGAGCAGCGGGTACCAGATCCACAGTGCCCACCCCCCGGTTCCGGGGCAGCACCGTCACCGCCGCTACCCCATCAAAGGACATGGCCGCCTGCTGGTAGAAAGCATTGTTGGCGCCGTTGGCCAGCCGCTGGAAGGTGGCCAGCACCCGCTCCCGCAGCTCCTGATCCCCCTCCTGGTTCTGTCCGCTGGACAGGAAGGCGGGGTTGGCGCAGGCCGCGATGCCCGCGGGCGGAAGGGCCATATATACGATGGTACCCTGTCCCACATTGCCCGCCGCTCCGGCCTCCACCGCTGTCACAGGCACCTCACAGTACAGCTCTCCGGCAGGCACCGCCCCGTCTATGTCGGTGGTAAAGCGCACCCCGCCCGCGGTCATGCACACGGTGCCCGCCGGGACCTCGGTATCCGTGTCCCGGGCCTGGTCTACGTAGAACCGCACCGTTCCCACCGACCGGGTGGCCGCCCGCCGGGTCACCCCCCGAAGCTTGGCGTGCTTATCCAGCTCCTCCCCCTCCGCTGTCTGCGGGAAGCACTGCCGGCGGGTCCACTCCGCCTGGACGTACAGGCTGTACATTTGGGCTGCCACCGCGTAAAACCGCACCGCCAGCTCGCTGCTGGCCCCAGCGGTCTGGCTCGTCTGGGCCTGGAACTCCGCGGCCAGAGCCTGATAAATTTCTTCTAATGTGATCAATGTCTCACTCCTCCAACTGCACCGTCACCCACAGGCTGGTGCCCTGCCACAGCAGCTCCACCGCCACCGCCAGCCGATCCCCCTCCTGGCTCACCTGGGCTCCGGTCACCACCACGTCCGAGAGGTCGGCCAGCGCCTCCACGGCGTACTGCTGGGCCAGGCTGTCCCAAGCGGAGGGCTTCTCCCTGCGCAGCTGGTGCATCCGGCTGCCCAGCTCGGGCAGAAAGGGGAAGCTCCCCCGCCGGGCGGTGAGCCGGAACAGCACCTCGCCGATCAGCTCCTCCCCGTCCTTGATGACGGTCACCCCGCCGTTGCCGTCGGCGGCGTAATCTCTGTTTTTCAGTAGCAGGCTCATACTCAACCCCCCAGCATACTGGCCACGATCCGCCGGATCAGATCCTCCAGCGTCTCCCCTTTTACGTACACCTGGCCGTTCAGATCAATCCGCTCCCCACTAACCGCGGCGCCCTCCTGGGCAGAAACCCTCACCGTCTCTCCTGCGAGCGTCAATTCTTTTGCCCGTATGCCCACCTGGTCGGGTATGCTGCCCTGCAGGGCTCCCACCACACAGGGGATCTCCCCCCTGCCCTGGATGACCAGCACCCGCTGGCCCACCTCAGGTGTCCAGGTATAGCCCCCCGGGCTGTACAACTGCAAGCCCCGCCGCTCCCTGTCCAGCAGCACCGCTGTCTCACCGCCGCTCATAGTGACGATGCCGGTCTGGCCCTCGCTCTCATCTGCGGGCCGCTTCTGCTGTCCGCTCAGCCACATAATTAATCCTCCACTCTCCTAAATAAGGGCATCAACTTCACCCAGCACCAGGGTGGTGGTCAACCCCTCGCTGCCGCAGGACACCTCGGTCTGGGCCGCCCGGTACTGCCCGTTGGCCCCGAAGCCATCCAGCTCCACCGACACCAGCTCCCCGGGCCATGCCAAAAAAGCCCCGGCCACGGTGATTTTCATCCGCACCCGCTCCCGGCGGGCGGCTTTGAGCTGATAGTCCGCGCTGTACCGCATGGCGGCGGTGCCGGTGGTGTTGGGCACTGTGATGATTTTCCGGGCGCGTCCACCCTCCGCCAGAAAAGCGGGGTCAGACACCCACTGGGTGCCCCAGGTGGTTCGCCGCCGCACCGCCACCTGGCTGAGCACCCCGTGGCGCTCCTCCCGGTATTCCCAGCCGGTCACCGTGTCGCCCTCCCGAACGCGCAGCTCCTCCCCGTCAGCCGGGGCGTCCAGCACCAGCCGTCCCAGCCGGTCAAACCTGGGCACGACCCCGCCGTAATAGCAGGCGAACCGCCGCACCACGCTCCATTCGCTCTCCCCGCTGGCCACGGTGAAACCGCTGACGGCGGGCAAACCAGCGCCCCCCACCGTCTCCACGCCGTAGGGCGCCACGTGGTTCGCGATGATGTCCGCCCGGGTGCACCGCTGATACTCGGCGGGCATGGCCTCGTTGTCCAACAGCAGAGCCGCCATCCCCCGGCCGGACAGCTCCAGATAGAGCCCGTCCCTCCCGCAGATCACGGCAAACTCATCCACCACCCCGGTGAACACCCGCTCGCCCTTCCATTCGGCGTAAAAACGGCAGGCAGCGGACATCTGTCTCTCCTGGCCCCGCTCCCACAGGCACCGCAGGAAAAAGCTGTCACAGGGGGTGTCGGTGCCGTAGCAGAATTTCCAGCTGACAGCGGTGGGCAGTTCCAGCTCCCCGCCATTGCCCAGCTTCACCCAGCACTGGATCATTTTATCCTCACCTTCTGTCCCGGATAGATGAGGTTGGGGTTGCGGATGCCCGGATTCAAGGCGATGATCTGTCTTAGTGGCACCCCATACCGCTGGGACAGCCCCCACAGGGTGTCCCCCCGCACCACGGTGCACCATTCGCCCGCCTGTCCGTCCCCGGAGCTCTTATCGGAAACCCCCGCGGCCCGAACAGCCAGCTTTGTATCTCCGGTGCCGTCAATGACCTCCCAGAACTCAAAGGAGTAGGCCACATAGTCCCGCCGGGGCCGCTGGCGCAGCTCCAGCCCCGCGAACCATGCCGTGGTGGTCATCCACACCGGGTGAACCAGCACCCCTGGCGTCTCCTCATAGAATACGCTGGCCAGCGCCTTGAAGGTGTCATAGGCCCCCTCGCCCACGAACTCCCCCTCTCCCTTCAGTACCCGGCGTGTCTGGCCCAGGCTCTGGATTTTGTGCCTGCCAAACGGGACCTTATGCACCGCCAGCTTCCGCTCAAAGGTAATGGAATACACCCTGGGGTTGTACGGCCACACAAAATTTTTAAACCGCATGGGGGAAAGGATCATGCTCCCGCCTCCTTAGAAAATACTCATGCCTCCGTCATACCGTCTGCTGTCCCGGCGCACCGCCCGATCCAGCTCATCCACGGTGAGGGCGGCGGCACGCCCCGGCTCTTCGGCGCGGAGCGTCCGTCCCGCCTGCTCCACAGGCAGGCTCTGAGCCGTCGGGCGGCTGGCCTGGGCAGTCCGGCGGTACAGCTCCTCCAGCCCTCGCTCCGCCGCCGCGCCGGAGGCTGGAGCGGTCTCTGTATCCCCCTCCGCCGTCTGGCCATCCCTAGCCCTTAACGCGTGCGGTGCCGTCAGCCGGTTTTCATGCGCTGACGCCGGCCCGTCGTCCTCTGGCGGCTGTTCCCCGCCGGTACGGGGGATTGCCGCCCACAACTCCCCATGCTCCGTTGGTGCGGAAGCCGCCTCACGCTCCGCCTGCTCCGCCTGCTCCTCCTCTTCCCGGCTCTCCAAATCCGACCGGCTCTCCGGCTGGCTCTTACTTCTGGGCGCAGGGGCGGCGGGAGTCACCCGTTCCGCCGCCAGCGCCAGCGCGTCCTCCTGCTCCTCGTCGTCCTCATCCACCATCTGTGCCAGCAGCTCCTCCAGCCTATCGACCACCGTCCCCGCCCCCTTTCAGCTCCTGATACCGGGCCCAGTCAAACCCGCTGTTCACCGACCAGCCCTCCCTGGGCGCGCCGCACACCGGGCAGGGCTCCGCCTCCGCCCGCTCCCGGCAGTCGGGGCACAGCCGTGCCAGCTCCTCCTCCTGATCCAGCGCCAGGTTGAGGGCGCACCACAGGTAATCCCGGTCAGTCATCTGTTTTGCCCGATCTTCGGTGGGCAGAGCGCCAAACAGACGGAGCACGCGCCACTGAAGGCGCTCATAACGCGCGTGCTCCAGGCTTTTTTTCGCCGGGAAATCTCCTCTTCCCCGTCCATCGGCGAGGGATTGCACTCCCGGTTAAACGCCGCCCAGGCGTCCGCCAGCCGTGCGATGTCCTCCACCCGCAGGCTGTCCAGCGCCTCCTGGCCGCTCTCAAATACCGGCTTGCCTACCCGCTCCAGCGCCTTCGCGATCAGGCAGGCGTTGCGGCACAGCGCCCGCTCCCTGCCGTCCTGAGCCAAAGCATCGCCCTCCCGCCGCGCCTCCAGCACCTCCCGGGCGGACAGCAGCCGCAGCGTCCCTTCCTTCACCTTTACTCGGTCCGGCCCGGCCCAAAATGCCCTGTCCATTTACGCCGCCATCTCCATCCGGTTCTTAGCCACCAGGATCAGCTTTTCCGCCACCATCTGGCCCAGCTTGGCGTCCTCCTGGATTTCGCTCCACTGGCAGTCGGAGTAGATCACCTTGCGATCCGGCTTACAAATGACCAGGGAGAAGTTTTTCAGGCTGTAAAAGTCCAGCCCGTCAGCGGCGGCCTGGTCGGTGGCGTACAGCCTGGTGAGCTGAATGACATAGCTCTGGGGCCCCTGCACCGTGGCCACCGGCTCCTCCTCGCCGAAGGCCTCTACCGAGTAGGAGCTGCGGGTGGCTTTGCAGCTGTAGCTCTGCACCACCGCCACCTTCTGCCCGTCCAGCTCCAGCCAGATGTCCGAGCTGGTGGGGAATCCCGCGGCGCTCAGCCCCGCGCTGATACTTGTACTCATTTCATGACCTCCTTGTATTCGCGCCATCAAACGGTAATGTGCGCGGACAGCCAGATCTGGTTCAGCCCATGGGCCACGGTGAAGGCGAACTCCACCAGGCACACCGTGGGGTCGTCCTCCAGGGCAGACACCGTCACATCCTCATAGCTGTCGATGATCTCCCGGCTCACCCGCTTTTCCAGCTCCATCACCGTCTGGGAGCGAATGGCGCCCCGGGTCTGGGTGGTGTTTTTGGCACGGCTGAACTTGGCCCGCAGGGCATTGCGCAGACCGGGGATTACCTCGTCCACCACCAGGATGGTGGTCAGCTCCCGCCATGTGGCGTCCTCCGCGCCGCCGGTGGTGGTTCTGGTGGTGACGCCCCGCACCACGTAGTACGATCCCGCCAGCATCTCCAGCGCCGTCACGCCACCCCGCACCAGCAGATCAATCTCGTTGTCGTCGTAGCTGCACTCCAGCCCATCCAGCCCATAGAGCTGTGCGCCGCCCAGGGGCAGCGCCGGGTCGGTGTTCCCCGCGATGGCTCCCGCCACCGCCGCGGCGCAGGAGACGCCGCCGGAGCCGTCCCCCGCGCCGGGGGCCACCAGCACCACCCGCTCACAGTTGAGCCCCGCAGCTCGTTTCACCAGCTGCTCCGCGCTCTCGCCGGCGGCGCCCCCCACCACGGCGATGCGCTCCCTCCGAAGGCCGGAGCACTCCTGCACCATGGTTTTCAGCGCCTGCTGCACGCTCAGATCTGTGCTGTCGCACACCACCACCGCCGCGTCCTCAATGGCGGCCACCGTGGCGAAGGCGGCGGCATAGTCCTCCCCGGCGGGCACACCGTATACCACGCCCGCGCCGTTGCGGATGGCCAGCTGGGCCAGACGGCTCAGCGCGCAGTCGCCCACGTCCCCCTCCGCCTTGCTGTAGCTGGTCCACTGATAGACGCTCTTTTCATTTTCCCCCTGCGCGGCGGCCACCACCGCCACCTTGCTGCCTCCCACCGAGGCAGCGGTTAGGCTGGATGTCTCATAGGAGGAATACACTCCCGGCCGCTCATGATTGGTCGCTATGCTCATTTCATCCTTCCTTTCACCTCAAAGTCCACAAAGGCCCCGCCGCCGCTTTCCGCGGCGGCCACCAGCCACGCCCTGCACCGGCAGCTGACCTGCAAGTGGTACAGCCCCGTACTCTCCAGGAACTCCACCCGGCCCGTCTGAAGCTCCAGAGCAGTCAGTCCCGCCGCCCCCTGGCACACCAGCGTCTCTGTGACCGTCTCCGCCGCCTGCTGGCAGGCGCTCTCGCCCCCGTCCCTGGGGGCGTAGATGTCCAGTGCCAAGGTCAGCTCTACCTCCCGGCCATAGAGCTCCCGCTCGGCCCCGTTGGGCTCCCGGCGCATCCCCAGGTAGTCCTTGAACCCGCCGGGGGCGCACACCACCCGGCTCAGCGACACCGCCGCCACAGCCTCCCGCCACCGGCTGGCACGCTGGCTCTCCATGGCGGTGACGGCGTTCACCCCAGCCTGCCGCAGCTGCTGGGCCACCGCCTCCCGCAGGGTGTTCAGCGCCCCGTTCATGGCGCGTTCTCCGGGCAGGGCCGCAGGGCCAGCCACAGGTGGGTGACCTGTCCGCCCACCCAGATGGGCCGCACGGTCATCACCTCATAGCGTCCGCCTCCCCACTCCAGCCAGCCCCCGGGCCCGACTTTGTCCATGGGCAGTCCCGGCTCCGCCAGTCCCAGGAATTTGTCCTGGGAGTAGCTGCCCAGCGCCCCAGCGGTGTACTGCCAATCCGCCTGGGTCATGGGCTGGACAATGGCCATGCCCCGGCCCGCCTCGGTGCCGTCCTCACGGCGGCACACCATCTCCTGCCCGTAGGTCTTGATGACCCACTCAAACGCCTCGATCAACCTCTCACCCCCCGAAACACAAACCCGTCGTCCCTGAGAAACGGGGCCATCAGCTCCATGGCCCGCTCAGACAGTTTTCCGCCGTCCGACGCCCCGTCCCGCCGCACCGAGATGTCCCCGGCGGACAGGGACGTAATCCCTTCCAGTCCCTGTCCACCCCGCAGCCAGTCCATGGCCAGCCACGCCGCCGCCAGGGGGTAGGCCCCCTGGCAGTCCTCCGGCGTCAGGCCGTCTTTCAGCCGCCGGTCCAGCATTTGGCAGGCGTTGACGCACAGCGTCCGCAGCACGTCCTCGTCCTGCCCCGCGCCTCCCAGCGCCTGCACCAGCTCCATTACCTGTTCTGTCATCCGTCCGCCTCCTAAATGAGGAAGGCCCCGTCGGCGATCTCAGGCGGAACGGCCTCCTCGCCGTAGCTCAGCTGCACGCCGGAGCCCAGCAGCTTGTCCGCTTTCCCCCGGTACAGCTTGATGAGCCCCAACAGCTCCTCCTCGTCCAGCCTGTCCGCCACCTTTTCCAGCAGCCGGTGTTCCGCGTCCGGCTCGGCGATGCCCGCCAGCCGCACCATCTCGCGGCGCAGGCCCTTGAGGTACTTCCGCCCCAGCCGGGCCTCGTCCTCCATGCGCCTGCCCGCGCTCTTGATGACCCCGGCCTTCCGCTGAGCGGGCACCGCCACAAAGGACCACTCGTAGGCGTCGGTGGCCCCGGTGAGTACGCCGTGGCATACCTGCCCGTCGTACTCCTCACCCTTCTCATGGGGGCAGTCGCCCAGCTCGCCGCCGCAAATAGAGCACAAAACCTGTTCCACGGCGCAGCCCACGCTGACCTCCCGCTTGATGCCGCCGTCGATCTCGGCGATGAGGGCGGCGTTCTCGTCGGTGCGCATCAGGTACGCCCACCCCTTGAGATAGCGGCAGGGCCGCCCGTCGGCGGTGGTTGCCTCCGGCTCGTCCACCACCTGGGTGCGGTAAATGCGGGCGGTCTGCCCTTTCGCGCTCCATTGGTGGTCGAACACCCCGGACACCCCCACGAACATAGGGGCCAGCTCATCCAGCGTGCTGTCGTCGAACCGCTCAAAGTCCCGGTCTATGTCATTGTCGCACAGCCGCAGGGCGAACGTGTACACCTCGTCCGCCCCCAGCTCCCGCCGGGAAAGGGCGTTGATGAGTGCCAGCTCGTCCGCCTCCGGCGTGCCGATGCCCTTGACCCGCGCGTCCTTACTGATCTGCATTTCCATTCTCCTCCTCCATGGCCCTGGCCTGGGCCCGGTACAGCGCCGCTCTAGCCTCCGACTCCTCGTCCTGGAGGTTCACGTCCGTCCAGCCGATGTCCACATGGTCGTCAAACCCCCGCAGCCGCAGCCAGAGCTCACAAATCCGCTCCACCACCGGCTCCAGCCCCCGTCGGATAGCGGCGATCTCACTGGTCATGATGTCGGCCTGCTGTGAACTCATCCGTTCGGTGGACGACCAGCTCAGCCCCAGCAGGAAGGGCGGGATACCCGTTTTGGCCACCAACTGCTCCAAAATCTGCCGCACGGGCACCTCGCTGTCCAGCACCTGGTTGTCCGCCCCGATGGTACGGATTTCCACATCACCGGCGCACACGAAGTCCCGCACGGCGCCGTCCCGGCCCGCCTGCATGGCGGCGCCCCACTCCTTTGCCACCGCGTTGCACCGCTCCTGGGCCAATGCGCCGTTTTCACCCTTGCACACCACAGCGAAGCGCACGTTGCCCATGCGCTCCCAGTTCTTGCCCATGGCCTCAAAGATTTTCAGCAAAATCTCCGCCAAAAAGGGCATGGAGCGCAGCATAGACACCCCATAGGGGGCGCAGGTCTCCGGCTGGAAAGGGGTGAACAGCAGCAGCTCCTGCCGCTCCAGCTCCCGCACGGTTCCGTCTCTGTCCCGGGCGCACAGGGCGAAATCCAGCGGACTCTCCCCTTCTTTGATCTCCACCCGGCTCACGTCGGCGCACAGCAGGGCGGCGATATCCCGTCCGTCCCGGCTGGGCACTATCTCGCCCACCGCCCGGCCGCAGGTAATCATAGAGTCCAAATACTGATCCAAGAAGCTCTGAATCCCCCGCTGTCCCCGGCCCACGGGCACAGTGCGCAGGAAGCGGTCCAGCCCCTCCTGGGCCCGCTGGTCCCGACAGATGGCACTTACCCCACCGCACAGCCGCACCAGCTTGCAGATGGCGGCGTCCACTACGGGCACCGCCTCCCGGATGGCCCGGTACAGCGCGATCTCCCCATGGTTCAACGGCACATACCCGTCCAGCTGCGTGAACGGATGCCGCCCCGTGTCCCGGAGCTGGGCAGCGGCAGCTGCCATCTCCCCGGGTTGGGCGGCAGTAGCCGCCATCTCCCCGCGGCGGGCGGCAGCCGCCGCCCCCCGCTCCGTGTTCCGTTTTTTCCCGCTCATCAAACCGTGAGCACCCGGCTGGCGTCCTCAAAGATCTTGGCGTAGCCGGAGATGGTAGTAATGGCGGCCCGCTCCAGCTGGCGGTCGATGATCTTGTCGTACTCCACCATCACGTCGCCGGCCTTGACCATCTCTAGGGCGTAGTTCTTGTCCAGGCCGATGATCTTGCCACGGGGCACGGCGGAGGTGCGAAGCACCTTGGCGCCCATGGGGGTGATGAGCTTGCCGGTGCCGTGGAAGTCCAGGCCCGCCGCGGCGTCCTGCATCTGGCTCATGCCCAGCAGTTTGGGCATGGTGTCCGCGCCTACCAGCAGGGTGTTGAGCTGATACGGCTCGAACTCGTTCCAGAAAGCCAGCAGATCCTGATAGGTCAGCGTACCCGCCGTCTCCACAGCGCTTTTCTGGGCGGCGTTGTCGTTGCCGTCGCCGTTCAAGATGACCTGGATCGCGTCCTCCAGATGCATCCGCCCGATCTGCGCGCCGATCTGCCGCAGGGTAACGGAGAACAGATCCAGCTTCTGGAACCGGATGGCCTCGTAGGAGGCCACCAGCATTCTGCCCCGCTTATGGAGCTTCACCAGGTTGTCCCGGGTGCGCACGGTGGTCTGGGGGATGGCCGCGCCTTCCGCCACCTGCTTGAGCTGCTTCTCGTTCTCGGGCACGGAGGTGATGGAGCGATAGTCCATCCCCTCAATCAGGGTTTCAGTGGCGGTGATGTCGGGCAGGATGTTGGCCTCCTCCATACCCACCTTCACCGCCCGGGCGATGTATTCGGGGAACAGCACCGCCGACTGGGAGGTGGAGAAGAACTTGTCCACGAGGTCGGAGCCGGCGCCCTTCACCCGGATGTCGAACCGCTTGAGCTGACGCTGGTAGGCGTCCAGCCCCTCCAGGGCGGTGCCCCGGTACTGCTCGCTGGGGTCCAGCTTCTCCAGCACCTGGGTAAAGGACTTGCCCGCCTCATGGTACATCCCCTTTTCCAGCTTCAAATTGTCAAATCTCTGCGCCATGCACAATTCCTCCTTACAGTTTGATGACGGCGGACTTCTCGTCCCCGTCCACCGCCAGCACCAGGTATTTCAGCCCGCTGGCGGTCTTGGCGCTGCCCTCGCCGCCGGAGACGGTCTTCACGTTGCCCTCGCCGTCGCAGACCAGCTCCTGCCAGCCCACAGCGGGAGCCGTGCCGGTATAGCCCACCTTGGCCGCGCCGCCGATCTGCACAGCCGCCGCGCCATTCCGCACGCCGCCCAGCACCACGCCGCAGGGCAGGCCGCCGTCAGCCCCAAGACCCACTGTGCCGCTGCCGGTGAGGACCACCGCCATGCCGGGCTGAACGTTCTCTCCGGCCACCTGGAAGGTTGCCGCCACCTGGCCCACGCCCTCGAAACAAATGTCCATGTACATTCTCCTCTCGCAGATAAAGTTATATAGAAATCCCCTGTCGGGGTATTTCCCGTCGTCGCAGCGTCCGCTCAGAACGCTGCTCTCTCCACAAATCTGGCCACGCTCCCGCCGTCACCATCCAGCGCCATCACAAAGTAGCGGATGTCGTCCATGGCGTGGTCATTTTCCTTCCTCACCCGGTCCTTGGCCCCGTCATCCTCCCAGCAGTACATGGAAAACTCCCTGGCCGCCGCCTCGCACCCCTTGCAGATGACGATCCTGCCGGATTTCAGCGCCTCCGCTGTCCGCCGGATGCCCTCCAACACCCGGTTGTCCGCTTTTTGAACCGTCCAACCCTCTTTTCTCAGCGCCTCAATGAAACTCGCCGCCGAAGGGTCGACGATCACCGTTTCAATGCAACGATTCCCCGCCAGCCTTGCCAAATCGCCCACATACTCCCCGTCGGTTTTCTGCCGTCCCTCCGCCCGGGCGTCGTAGTAATATTCCGCCACTCTGTACCAGATTCCGCCCTTTTCCCCCCACAGCCCAAAAGAAGCGGGATTTCTCGTGCCATAGTCGCAGGAAATGCGCCACCTGGTGAACGGCCCCTCTGGGGCCGTTTGCATGACGTCCCCGTCAAAGAAGTCGTACACCAGCCCTTCCGCCGCCACCCATTCCCCCAGCACATACCGCCGGTAGAAGGTTCCCCGGAACATCCGCTCATAGCGCTCCCGGGTCGACCGGGACAGGGCCGGGTTGTCCTCCATGGCAAAGCGCAGATACAGCGCGTTTTTCTCCGCCGCTTTGCGGATCCACTCCTTATAAAACCAGTGTTCCGGCCCGGCGGGGTTGCAGGAAAACCAGATCTTCCCACCCTTCACTGAGCACCGGGCGGAGGCCTGCTCCACAAAGGAGCGGGGCATCAGCGCCGCCTCGTCCAGCAGCACCCCCGCCAGCGTCACTCCCTGGATGGAGGCATAGCTTCCCTTGTCCCGCCCGCCGTAGAGGTAGAACAC